>DASXMX010000186.1:0-14133 GCA_036495445.1 Tepidisphaeraceae bacterium | reverse complement strand
CCGTCGAACAGCTCCAGCCCCGTGACCGACCCGGTAGGCGTGGGCGGCGGGGGAGGCGGAACTGCGGGAGGCGGAGGTGGCGGCGGGGGCACGACGGGCGGGGGCGGGGTGGGCGGGGGCGTCTGTTGCACGACCGAGAAGTCGATCGTGTAGACCGAGCCCGTGGTCCCCTGATCGTTCGCGCTCGAATAGGGCGTCGCCGAAAGTGTATGGGATCCCGCGCCTAGGGTTCCGGGGATGGAACTCCCATCGGCCGCCGTGCCGAACAGGTCGTATGGCACCGCGTTTTCCGTGTGGGTGTAGGTGCCGCTGTCCAGATTGTAGAGGACCGAGCCAATCGCGCCGGAGGTGTTGGTCCGAATCGCGAACGTCTGGCCCCGGGCCTCGGTGATGACCTCGCCCTCCGTGATCGGGCCCAAATCCTGCTGGGTTGCTCCATCGAGCAGTTCAAATGTTGTCACCGTTCCGACCGCGGGCGGCAGAGGAACGGGCGGAGGCGGCACGGGCGGCGGGGGGACCGCCGGGGGTGGAACGACCGGAGGCGGGGGCGTCGGTGTCGGCGTCGTGCTCACCGTCGTGAAGGCCCATTTTTGAATGTTCACCGAGGGGTCGCCGCCGGTGACGAGGAGGCTCACGGTGTGGCCGCCGCTGGCGAGGCTGATCTGGGGCAGGTTGACGCGCCGCCAGTTGTACCATCCGCCGGTGCTGGGCAGGCTGACCGGGCTGCCGACGTTCTGCCCGTCCACCTGGACCTGTACGGCGTCGCCACTGGTGCCGGTCGAATAACGCAGGGTGTCGGCGAGCGTGCCGCCGTTGCTGTTCACGGAATAATTGGCGATCGAGCCGACGGTGGACCAGCCGGCGAACGAGCCGCCGCTCATCGAATTGTTACCGGCCCGAAAGGTACTGCCGGCGCCGAGCTGTGCGCAGGTGATCGTGCCGGGCAACTGGACGGTGGGGGCGGCCAGTGCCGCCGCCGAGTGCAGTGCAGCGGTGCCCGTTGTGGACAAAAGTCGGCGGGGCTCCAAGGACTCGTGGTGCATTACAACTCCTGTCGTGCGGGCCGCGCGGGCGGCCCCCGTTGGACAATGGACAACGCATCCCCCAATTTCGCCTTGGTTGTGAAATGGGCCGGCACAACTGGGCCCGACGGGTCCAGACGATGGCTGTCTGCCGTGCGTTGCGCGCGGAAGTTACAACCTCATCTGTGCTGTGGATTGCGCGGGACGACAGGGCAGCAGCTACCGCGCCCACTGGAGACTCGTCCAACGCCGCTTTGGGAAGTCGAGCCGCCTTGGCTCGTGCGGGGGCCGCAGATACGTCGCGGTCCCCGACGCTTCTCAGGGCTTTCCGGTCGGTCGGCGTATTCGAGGACGTCCGAGTGTTCGGCCGCCGACGGTCCGGTTGCCTTCACGGTGCGAACGAAATCTCAATCCGCGATCGCATCCATGAGGCGAGCGGATCATTCTCCTAGTCGGTCCGGGCGTCAACGGGAATAAGTGGAAAAACGAGATTAATTTTGGCGTTCTTCCACGATAGATTTCGTGCGAAAGCTACGTCACCGTGAATCATCCAAATGTGCAAAAAAGAAGATGCCCCGGACACGTGGCCCGGGACATCTGGATCACTTAAGGGCAACAATGCGTGACTTCCGCAATTATCGGATGAACAGCATTTCCCGATAGGTCGGCAGCGGCCACAGGTCATCGGCGACGAGCGTTTCGAGCTTGTCGCCGGCCTTGCGAAGCTCGGCCATCGCCGGGACAACATGGTCCCGCATGTACTTCGCGTGGGCATAGGCGTCGCCCTCGGCGTGGTGGCCCAGCGCCTTCTCCAACGCGCCGATGTTCCGCTGGAAGTCGTTGATCGCGCTAACCAGCGTGCCGAACGTCTCGAGCCCGGCCGGCGTGCCCGCGCCGGCGGCCTTGGCCGCCGCGATCGATTCGCCCAGTTCCTTCTGGTACCGCATCGCGGCCGGAAGGATCATCGTCCTGGCGATGTTCAGCGCCGTCTGCCCTTCGATGTTGATCGTCTTGGTGTAGTTCTCCGCCAGGATCACGTAGCGGCTCTGGAGCTCCTTCTCCGTGTAGACCTTGTACTTGCTAAGCAGTTCGACGTTCTCCCGCTTGATCACCGACGGGAGGGCGTCGACGGTGTTCTTCAGGTTCGGCAGGCCGCGCCGCTCCGCTTCCTTGTGCCACTCGTCGGTGTAGTTGTCGCCGTTGAAGACGACCTTCTTGCTCTCCTTGATGATGCCCGGGAGCAGCTCCTGGATCGCCTTGTTCAGGTCCTTGCCGCCGGCGACGGACTTCTCCAGGCTGGTCGCGATGTAGTCCAGCGACTCGGCGACGATCGTGTTGAGGATCGTGTTGGGGCCGGCGATGTTGGCCGACGCGCCGACGGCGCGGAACTCGAACTTGTTGCCCGTGAAGGCGAACGGGCTGGTGCGGTTGCGGTCGCCCGCTTCCTTCGGGAGCTTGGGCAGGATCGAGACGCCGGTCTCGAACGTCCCGCCCTGCTTGCTGCTCTTGGCGCCGCCCTTTTCGATCTGCTCGATGATGTCGTTGAGCTGGTCGCCCAGGAAGATCGAGATGATGGCCGGCGGCGCCTCGTTGGCGCCCAGCCGGTGGTCGTTGTGGGCCGACGCGATCGACAGGCGGAGGATGTCGCTGTACTTGGCGACCGCGCGGATGACGGCGGTGCAGAAAACCAGGAATTGCGCGTTGTCGTGCGGGTTGTCGCCCGGGTTCAGCAGGTTCTCGCCGGTGTCGGTCGACATCGACCAGTTGTTGTGCTTCCCGGACCCGTTGATCCCGGCGAACGGCTTCTCGTGCAGCAGGGCGGCCAGGCCGTACTTCTCTGCCACCGTCCGCAGCGTCAGCATGATCAGGTTCTGGTGGTCGGTGGCGAGGTTGCTGTTCTCGAAGATCGGGGCGATCTCGTACTGGGCCGGGGCCACCTCGTTGTGGCGGGTCTTGACCGGCACGCCCAGCTTGGTCAGCTCGATCTCGACGTCGGCCATGCAGGCCAGCACGCGCTCGGGAATCGTGCCGAAGTACTGGTCTTCCAGCTCCTGCCCCTTGGGCGGCTTGGCGCCGAAGAGCGTGCGGCCGGTGGCGATCAGGTCGGGCCGGGCAAGGTACCAATTCTTGTCGATCAGGAAGTATTCCTGCTCGGGCCCGACGGTCGTGAAGACCTTGTGGACGTTCTCCTTGCCGAACAGCTTGAGGACGCGGATCGCCTGCTGGCTGAGGGCGTCCATCGAGCGGAGCAGCGGGGTCTTTTTATCGAGCGCCTCGCCCGTCCAACTCAGGAAGGCGGTCGGGATGACGAGGGTGGAGCCGTTGGCGTGCTCCTGGATGTAGGCCGGGCTGGTCGGGTCCCAGGCGGTATAGCCGCGGGCCTCGAACGTGGCGCGCAGCCCGCCCGACGGGAACGACGAGGCGTCAGGCTCGCCCTTGATCAGCTCCTTGCCGCTGAACTCGGCGATCGCGCCGCCCGACTCGGTCGGGGAGAGGAAGCTGTCGTGCTTCTCGGCGGTCAGGCCGGTCATCGGCTGGAACAGGTGGGTGAAGTGGGTGGCGCCGTGCTCGATCGCCCAATCCTTCATCGCCGCCGCCACCGCGTCCGCGATGGTCGGGTCCAGCGGGGCGCCCTGCCGGATCGTCCGCTGCAGCGCCTTGAACATGGGCTTGGGCAGCCGCTGCTGCTGCACGGCCTCGTTGAACACGTTCACGCCGAACAGGTCGCGGGCGTGCGTCTTCCTGAAATCGACGTGATTCAGCTTGTGGCGAGTCGTCGCGATCGCCTGAACGGCCGCGTAGCGGGGGTTCTCAAAACCCATGACTGAAAGGCTCCTGTCCTTAAAAGGTGTAGCAACACCATCACCCGAATTGCCGGTTAAGCGCTGTCGTTCGATGGTGTCCTGGCGAGCGGTTGGTTGGCGGAGGAATATAGGATCAAAGATCCAGCCCTGCAAGATGCAAGGCCAAAAATGCGCAGGGGCGCAGGGTGGGCAAAGGGTGCCCGCCGAGCCAACGTCCGGGTTTTACTTGGCAGCGAAGGGCAGGGGCCGCCCATCCGCCGGAACAACCACTCATCACTTGCCGGTTTCGCAATCCTCCGCGTCGGCCCTCCGCCCGCCTGATCGCCTGCTCGCTCGCGCAAAAATGTCGATGCAGCACGATTCAGCACAAAACGAGATGTTTTGTCAAAAATTTGCTAAAAAATGACGATGCGGCCTCGCGCAAACTGCCGGGACTTCCATCGACGGGCCGCGCTGATGAGCGGTCGTCGTTATAGTTCGAAATGCCGGGGCGTGTCCCGGCCACTGAACGGTATCGTGCCATCGCATCCCGGGGGGGCCGGCACAAAGATCGGGAAGATCAAATCGAAGCACCAGGAGAGGTCCGCAATCGAAGGCAAGCGCTTCGAGATTGTGCTGCACCAGGAATACGAGCGGGCCGGCTCGGGAATGCTCGACGCTGTGCGCTTGGCGACCAAGTGTTCCCGCCTGCCGGAATATGCGGCGTATGAGGGGGCGGCAGCGAATCGATCACTTGTTATCAAAGCAGTTAGGCCGGGTGGATAATCGAATCGTGGCCCGGCTGATGAACGAGCACGGTCCCGGTGATCGGCCGCTCGCTCGGCAGCCGGCCGGGCGACCCGTCGTCCGGTCGGACGCGGTTTGCATCCGTCGCAGCGAGGCGAGAAGATGCAGACATGCGTGCAGCGCGTGCCCGCGGCCGCGGGTTCAGCCTGGTGGAATTACTGGTCGTGATCGGGATCGTCGTGATCCTGTTCAGCATCTTCGTGCCGTACGTCGCGAAGGTGCGGGAGGCCGAGAACCGCGCCCGTTGCGCGGAGAACCTGCGGCAGATCCTCGGCGGGCTGCAACTCTACGCGCACGTGAACCACAACCTTTACCCCAGTGTCACCTACGATCCGGCCCACAACCCCAACGGCTACACCGCCTTCACCGGCGCCAACTCGCCCGACCCGTTCGCGCCGGACACGCAGGTTCGTCCCAATGACGTAACGGCGTCGCTCTGGCTGCTGGTGCGGGCGGGCGCGGCGCAACCGGCCGCGTTCATCTGCCCGTCGAGCGGCGACACGCCGGACGTCTCGAACCCGGCCGTCTGGAAACAGCGGTCGAATTTCACCGGCGGGCAGCACCTGAGCTACTCGTACGCCACGCCGTTCAGCGCCGCCCCGGCATACGTGCTGAACGATTACCTGCCCGCCGACTTCGCCTTGATGGCGGACAAGAACCCGGGGATCTCGCACGGTGGCAGCGACGTGACTGTCCCGGCCTACAACGACCCGCCGTTGCAGATCGCGCAGGCGAACTCGAACAACCACGGCCGCGCCGGCCAGAACGTCCTCTATGCCGATGGGCACGTAGCATTTCAAATGACGCCGTATTGCGGCTTCGGGAACGGCATGCTCCGCGACAATATCTACACCGCCCTGAGGCGCACCCCGCTCAAAAAGGGCGAAACCCCGCCCGGCGAAGGCAACGGCGTCGTCGGCCGCGACGTCGGCCCCGCGTGGGACAAGGACAGCTACCTGGTGCCGACGGAACAGGACTGAACGGCATTGCTGATTTCGGATTGCGGATTGCTGATTTAACAGGCCCGTGAAACGTGATGATTGGAACGTGACGCAGGGCGCATTCGTCACGTTTCACTCATCACGTTTCGTGGACCCGACTTTCCAATCCGCAATCCGCAATCCGCAATCCGAAATCAGCAATCTCCTCCCGCCCCTTTTCAACGCGCCTAGGATCCGCATAATGATTGGTTTTCCGCGGTGGCGGCGGGGATTCGCCTCGTGTGCTGCCGGCGGGAACCACGAGGGTGTCTGAAATGGGTCCGACCAATGTCGCTTTGGTAAAACTTTTCCGGGCGGATCAGGCGCTGCGCGAGGCGCAGGCCCGGCTCGACGCCGCCGCCCGCAACGTCCGCATTCAAGACCGCCGCGTCAACGATCTGAGCGAGAAGCTGAAGCTCGCCCAGGCCAGGCTCAAGGAACAGCAGGCCAAGGCGGCCGGCATGGACCTCGATCTGAAGACCCGCGACGCCCACATCGAAAAACTCCGCACCCAGCAGCAAACCGCCAAGAACAACAAGGAATATCAGGCGTTTCTCGTCGAGATCAACACGGCCAAGGTCGATCGGAACAAGGTCGAGGATGAGGCGATGAAGGTGCTCGAGGCCGTCGAGCGTGGCCAGAACGAGGCCGGCGGCTTGCAGGCCCAGTTGCAGGCCGAGCAGCAGAAGCTGCAAACGCTCAAGCAGGAGAGCGGCGAGACGGTGGCCAAGCTGCAGGCGGAAGTGGACGCGCTCCGCCCGGCGCGCGACGAGGCGGCCAACGCGGTCCCGCCGCGGGCCCGCGACGCGTTCGAGCGGCTCGGCGAACGATACGACGGCGAGGCGATGTCCGCCCTCGCCAAGCCCGACCGCCGTCGGGAGGAATACATCTGCACCGCCTGCAACATGTCGCTGGTGATCAACGTGTACAACAAGCTTCACTCCCGCGACGAACTGGTCTTCTGCCCGAGCTGCGGCCGAGTCCTCTACATCCCCGAAGACCTCCCGCCCGAGGCGGCGATCCACAACTCCAAAGGCTCGTCGGGCGGCGCGAAGCGCGCCAAGGCGACCCCTGAGCAGAAGGCTGCCGCCGCGGCCGCCGAGCCGCGGGCAAAGGGCCGCTGGGGCCAGTTGCTGGCCGCCGCCCAGGGCGAATCGGTCAAGGCCGCCATGGACGCGCAGAACGACCCGCAGACCTTCAAGGTGATGGTCGACGGCGAACTCGCCGGCGTTTACAAGGGCAAGAGCCGCGAGAACCTCCAGCGGATCATCGAATTCCGCATGGGCGAGTCGGGCATCACCGGGCAGGTCGAGGTGATCGATAACGATGCGCCTGGCGCGGAGGCTTCCGTTGCCGAGGAAACGCCGGTCGCGCAGGAGGCCGCTCAACCGGACGACACCCCGTCGCAAGCCGCGGAGAATGTTTGAGCATCGTCGGGTCGTAGGCATACTGGAGTCATCATGAGCTTAGCTCCGGACCTGGTTTCGAAGCTGATGGGACTCTCAGCCGCCGAGCGCGCCGAAGTCGCACGCCAGATGCTTCTCAGCCTTGAGCCGGACGATTTTGACCCGGACAGTGAGGCGCTTTGGGAAACGGAGCTCGAAGCCCGGGCGGCCGCGGTCGAACGAGGGGAGGCGCAAGCGAGCGAGTGGCGCGAGGCCATTCAGCGGATGCGAGATCAGTTGAAATCGGGCGGGCGGCCGTGACGTTGCGCGTGGTAGCCGAGGCTGAGGCGGAATCGTTCGCGGCGGCCGCTTGGTACGACGCTCAGCGCCAGGGGCTCGGGACCGAGTTTCTAGACGAACTCAGTACCGCATTTGACGCGATCGAGCAGAATCCACAACGATATCCCGAGATCCCGTCCGAAGGACGGCGACAACTCCGCAAGCGGGTGCTAGCGCGATTCCCCTATCAAGTGATCTATCAACCGGTGGGCGACGACGTCTGGGTTCTCGCGGTCGCGCATGGCCGCCGCCGGCCGAACTATTGGAAGCGTCGCGCCCGGTAACCCGTTCGGTAACGTGTGCGCTTCGTTCTCCGCGAGCCTCTCCGGAACCGCCGCTTGCGGCATCGCGAACGAAGGGACGCACCTGATTCGCGAACCCGCACGCGAGGGTTTTGCACTTTTTCCGCTTTCGCTCCCCGCGCGGTACATTCCCGTCTATGGCCGGTGAACTGGCGGAGCGGGTCGTAGTCATTATCGGCGGGACCGCGGGGCTGGGCCTCTCCGCGGCCAAAGCCTGCATTGCCGCGGGGGCGCGCGTCGTGGCCCTCGGCCGCGACGATGATGCCGCTGGGGCGGCGCGCGACACGGTCGGCTCCCGCGGGCTTGTTCTGACGGGCGACGCGACGCATCCATCAACCGCCTCGGCCGCGATCGACGCGGCATTCCGCACGTTCGGCCGGTTCGACGCGCTCTATCACGTCGCCGGTGGCAGCGGGCGCCGTCTGGGCGACGGCCCGCTCCACGAGATCGCCGACGAGGGCTGGCGGCAGACGATGGACCTGAACGCCACGTCGATGTTCCTTTCCAACCGTGCGGCCGTCCGGCAGTTCCTCGCGCAGAAGTCCGGCGGCAGCGTCCTGAACGTTACTTCGGTCCTCGCCTTCTCCCCCGCGCCGCACCACTTCGCGACGCACGCCTACGCCGCCGCCAAGTCGGCGGCGATCGGGTTCACACGGAGCTGTGCGGCCCATTACGCGTCGCATGGGATCCGATTCAATCTGATCGCCCCCGGCCTGGTCGACACGCCGATGGCCCGCCGGGCCGCGGGCGACGAGCAGATCCGCCGGTACATCGCGACCAAGCAGCCGCTCGACGGCGGTCGGATCGGCCATCCCGCAGACCTCGACGCGGCGGTCGTCTTCTTCCTCTCCGACCAGTCCCGTTTCGTCACCGGCCAGATCCTGGGCGTGGATGGCGGGTGGGCGGTCAGCGAAGGGCAGGTCGCCCCGTGAGCAGTCCTTACGCGATCGGCATCGACCTGGGCGCGACCCGCGTGAAGGCGGTCGTCGTCACCCCCTCCGGCGACCTGCTGGCCGACGCCCGCTTTGACACGGGCGACGCCGAGGCGGCCTGGCGGGAGCGGATCAAGCGTTTCGTGACGGGCATCGAAAGCGAGCGAGGCGACGCCAAGTGGATCGGCATCGCCGCGCCGGGCCTGGCGGCGCGGGACGGCCGGACCATCGCCTGGATGCAGGGCCGACTTGCGGAGGTTCACGGCTTCGATTGGACCGCTCACCTGGCCCGCCGGCGCATCGTCCCGGTGCTGAACGACGCCCACGCCGCTCTGCTGGGCGAGCTGTGGCAAGGTGCAGCGGCGGGCGCGCAAAACGCGGTGTTGCTCACGCTCGGCACGGGCGTGGGCGGCGCGATCGTCTGCGATGGCCGCCTGCTCCGCGGGCACCTCGGTCGGGCGGGGCACCTCGGGCACCTGTCGCTCGATCCCAACGGCCCGCCCGACATCGTCAACACGCCCGGCAGCCTCGAAGACGCGATCGGCGATCACGCCGTTCACGCCCGCACCGGTGGGCGATTCGCATCCACCTCCGCACTGGTCGCGGCGTACCTGGCTGGCGATGCCGATGCGTCGCGCGTCTGGCTGGGATCCGTCAAAGCCCTGGCCGCCGCGGTCGCGTCGATCATCAATGCGGTCGATCCCGAGATATTCCTGATCGGCGGCGGGATCGCGCAGGCCGGGCCCGCGCTGTTTGATCCATTGAATAGGTTCCTCGATGATTACGAGTGGCGGCCGACCGGCGCGCGGGTGCGGATCGTGCCCGCCGCGCTCGGCGATCACGCGGGGTCGCTGGGCGCCGCCCGGCACGCGATGCAGTTCGACGGCAGGAAGGAAGGCGAATGACGCCGGCGAAGTCGTATCTTCACAAAAGCCGCGGGTTGGTCGATGCGGTCGAGGCGCAGCTCCCGGCGGTCGGCCGGGCGGCCGACCTGTTCGCGAAGACGATCCTCGCCGGGCGGATGGTCCACGTCTTCGCGTCCGGGCACAGCCGGATCATGGTCGAGGAGATGTGGCCGCGGTACGGGTCGTTTCCCGGGTTCAACCCGATCGTCGAACTGTCGCTGACGTTTCACAACCTGGTCGTCGGCGCCAACGGCCAGCGGCAGGCGATGTTCCTCGAAAACGTCTCGGGCCTCGCCGAGCGGATCCTCCGCAACTTCGCCCTCTCGCCCGCCGACAGCGCGCTTGTGATCTCGTCCAGTGGGTGCAACGTGGTGCCGATCGAGATGGCCGAGCAGTTCCGCAAGGCCGGGATTCCGGTGGTTGCGATCGTCAGCCGGGCACATTCCGAAAAGAGCAAAAGCAACGACCCGCGCGGGCTGAAACTGCAGGACTTCGCCGACGTCGTGCTCGACACCGGCGCGCCGCCCGGCGACGCGATGGTGAAGATCGACGGCCTCGACACTCCCGTCTCCCCCGGCTCCACGATCGGCGGCTGCCTGCTGGTCAACGCCATCAAGGCCGAGGTGGCCGACCGCCTGACGCGGGCGGGCCAGCCGCCGAAGGTGCTGAGCGGCGCGGCGGTGGTGGGGCCGGAACGGGCGCGGGACCTCTTCGAGTCGGCATACGACGAACACGCGCGGCGGTTGGCTCAGCTTTACAGCCACGTGGGACTCGTGCCGAAGGCGCTTTCCGGTAGACCGAACGGCAGCATGTTCTGATATAATCGATGCTATGGCTGACACGATTTGGAGCCAGATTCTTACTCCCGAGATCGGGGATCTCTCGCCGGAGTTGGCGCGGTTTTTCCTTTCACTCTCGCTCACCGAAACTCAAAAACAGCGTTATCGTGATCTTGCGGCAAAGGACCAACTCGATCTTTCCCCGGCAGAGCAGTCTGAACTCAACGAATTGGTGCAAACAAATCAAATGCTGATGCTGCTCCAAGCCAAAGCCCGCCGGTCACTTGCTGAACGTCAACCTGCTGCTTAGGGGCGGGAGAATGGAGCGGAAGATTGAGCTGATCGCGCGGTTCCGAGCCGGTGGTGTGTGCGAATACTGCCATTTGCCCGAAACGATCTCGCACCTTCAGTTTCCACTCGATCACATCATCGCCCGGCAGCACGGCGGCGCATCGACCGAGGATAATCTCGCGCTGGCCTGTCCGTGGTGCAATCAGCACAAGGGTCCGAACCTCGCCGGGATTGATCCCGATACGCGGGAGCTTACGCGGCTTTACCATCCGCGGCGTGACCGCTGGGCTGAGCACTTCAGGTGGCAGGGCGCGGCCTTGGTTGGTATCACCGCGATCGGCCGGGCGACCATCGGAGTGCTCAACATCAACGATTCGACCGTGGTTGAGATACGTCGTAACCTGATGGCGAGCGGCGTTTTTCCTCGTGATTCCCGTTTTGAGAATCCTTCGTCATGATCCCTCAACCCCTCCGCACCACCGTCATCGGCAGCTACCCGTTTCCCGGGTGGCTGGAACTGTCGTCGCAGCAGCTCGACCGGCTCGGGCCGGACGATATCGCCGAGATGATCGACGACGCGGTCTGCGCGGCGCTGTTCGATCAGGTGCAGGCCGGGCTCGACGTCGTCACCGACGGCGAGCAGACCCGGCTCGACTTCAACCTGTCGTTCTACGGCTTCATCGAGGGGATCGACCTCGAAAGCGCCCCGCCGCGAAGGTTTGGGCCGCCGGCTCACGACCAGCGGGGGAAGCATCGGATCACGAGCGAATTGCGCGCTCCGCGGGGGCTAGGCACCGTCGAGGATCTCAAACGCCTGCAGCGGCTCGCGCCGGCGTTTGCCGGCGCGCCGGCGCTCAAGGCGTCGGTCCCGGGGCCGTACACGCTCAGCGGGCGGCTCATTACGGGCGGCCAGTATCCCGACCGATTCGCAGTGACCGAGGCGCTGGTGCCGATCGTCCGCGCCGAACTGGAGGCGCTGGTGGCGGCCGGGTGCCGTGAGATCACGGTGGATGAGCCGTCGATGAGTTGCTACGCCTACAAGGAAGACCCGCGGCGGTTCGTGGACATCTTCAACCGCACCGTCGAACCCGTCGTCGGCAAGTGCCGGCTCTCGACGCACCTGTGCTTCGGCAACTACAAGGGCCGGGCCGTCGGCCCGCGGCGGTACGCGCCGATGTTCCCGGCATTCCTCGACATGGCGGTGGACGAGGTCCACGTCGAGATGGCCAGCCGCGAGTTCGCCGAGATTGAGATCATCGGCCAGATCGCCAAGCGCCGCGACGTCGCCGTCGGCATCATCGACGTGAAGAGCTACTACATCGAGACGCCGCAGGACGTCGCCGACCGCGTGCGGCTCTGCCTGAAACACGCGCCCCCCGACCGACTGAGCTTCGCCCCCGACTGCGGCCTCTCCCAAACCGCCCGCTGGGCGGCAAGGCAGAAACTGAAGAACATGGTGGACGGGGTGAAGATGGTGCGGAAGGAGCTTGCGGTTTGACTGTGGGACGTTCAATGATCGAGCCGTTCTTATTTGATGAGGCGTTCGTGGCCGACGTTGAGTCGGCCGAGCGATCGCCTGACCTGCTGCATCTCTGGTGGCTGGGCCAGAGCGGGTTTCTCCTGCAGCGCGGCGACATTCGGGTCCTTGGCGATCCGTACCTGAGCGATTCGCTGACGAAGAAGTACGCGAACACGGACAAGCCGCACGTGCGGATGTCGCGGCGGGTGGTCGATCCGTTTCTGCTGAGGCGGATCAATGTCATCACGGCGAGTCATGCCCACACCGACCATCTCGATGGGGAAACGCTCGCCGCGATCCGCACCGGGGACGCGGCCGATGCTCAGCCGACGAAACCGCATTTCGTCGCGCCCCATGCCATCCGCGAGCTGGCCGAGCAGCGGTGGGGCGGCTCGGCCGACATCCTGCTGGATGCCGGCGAGTCAAAGCCCTTCGGCGAGCCGGCAATCTACGCGGTCGCTTCGGCGCACGATGAAGTGGAGCGCAACGAGCACGGGTGGTGCAAATACCTGGGTTACGTCATCGAGATGGGGCCGTTCACCGTTTATCACAGCGGCGACACGGTGTTGCACGATGACTTGGTCGAGAGCCTCAGCCGCTTTTCGATCGATGTCGCCCTGCTCCCGATCAACGGCCGCGCCCCGGAGCGGCGCGTGGCCGGCAACCTCTGGGGCCGTGAGGCGGCGGCGCTGGCGAAGGACATCGGCGCGAACCTCGTCGTGCCGTGTCACTACGACATGTTCGAATTCAACACCGCCACGCCCGACGAATTCGTCGACGAATGCGAGCGGCTCGGGCAGGCATACAAGGTGTTGCGGCTCGGGGAGCGGTTGACAATATCCGACATCTGAACAAGCGAGTTGGGCCACAGGAGGATCAGACGTGAGCAGCGGAACTCGGCGGTGGCGGGTCGCGGGGATCAACTTCGATCACATGCACATGGGCGACCTGCTGCGGATGGCGCATGACCATGCGGCGGTGGAACTGGTCGGCATCTGCGACGACCAGCCCGCGCGGATGCAGACCGCGACCAGCAACTTCAATATCCCATCCGACCGCGTCTTCACCGATTACCGCCAATGCCTGGAGCGGGCCAAGCCCGACCTGGTGATCCTCTGCCCGGCCACCGGAGCGCATGCGGATTGGACCGAGCGGGTCGCGCCGTTCGGCGTACACATTCTCATGGAAAAGCCCTTCGCCGCGAGTTTAGCTGACGCGGACCGGATGATCGCCGCTGTGGGGAAGACCGGAAAGCAACTCGCGATCAACTGGCCGATGCGGTGGTACCCGTCGCATGCCACCGCCAAGCGACTGATCGATGAAGGAACGATCGGCGAAGTCATCGAGGTCCACTATTACGACGGCAACCGCGGGCCGACATACCACCGGGCTGACAAGGTCGAGGTGAGCGAGGCCGAGGCGACGCGCGAGAAGGCGACGAGCTGGTTCTACAAGCGGTCCGCCGGCGGCGGGTCGCTGCTCGACTATCTCGGCTACGGCACGACGCTGGGCACCTGGTTCATGAACGGCAAGGTGCCGATCGAGGTGACCGCCGTCGTCGACGTGCCGGCCGGGCTCGAAGTGGACGAGCACAGCATCACCGTCGCGCAGTACGCGACGGGGTTGAGCAAGTTCGAGACGCGGTGGGGCACGTTCACCGACCCGTGGACGTTTCAGCCGCAGCCCAAATGTGGGTTTGTCCTCGTGGGGCGCGAGGGAACGATCAGCAGCTACGATCGGGAGCCGACCGTCCGCGTGCAGACGCGGCGCCGGCCGGAGGGGGAAGTCCTGCCGGCGGACGAGTTGAAAGCACCGTACCGGAATCCCATCGAGTACGTGCTGCATTGCCTGGAGACGGGAACTCCGGTTGAAGGCCCGCTGTCACCGAAGATCGCGCGGATCGGCCAGCAGATCGTGGACGCAGCGGTGCGGAGCGCGCGGGAGAAACGCGCGGTCAGGTTGGAAGCGTGACGCTGACGAGCGAGCATGCCACGGGCATGTACTCATGCCCGTGCGCGCTGTCGATGTTGCTCATGCCAGTTGCACAACGGCCTCCGGGTGGCAGGGACATGGACTCATGTCCGTGGCG
>DASXMX010000185.1:0-3406 GCA_036495445.1 Tepidisphaeraceae bacterium | reverse complement strand
CGAAACCGCAAGCGGCCCCGCGGCGGCCTCGCCGGAGGCACGGGTCCTCTAAACGCCGGCCGGCGCGGCCGCGGGAATCAGCTTCCCAAACAACGTCAGGTTCCGCGCGTCGACGATCTCGACGTCGATCAACCGGCCCTTGAGCGACGCGTCGCCGTCGAAGGCGACGACCTGGTCGCCGCGGGTGCGGCCGGTGAGCTGAATGCGAGCCGGGGCCGACGACTCCCGTTCCGCGCTGCGCCGCTCCCAGCCCAGCTCCACGCCGCCGGCGCGGGGGTAGGCGGGCTTGGTCGCCAGCTTGCTCTCCCCCTCCACCAGCACCTGCACGGTCCTGCCAATTATCTGCCGGTTGTTGGCGGCGCAGACTTCCTGCTGCACCGCGAGCAGTTCGTTGTTCCGCCGGCGTTTCACGTCCTCCGGGACGTCGTCGGCGAACCGGTTGATCGCCACCGTCCCCGGCCGCGGGGAATACTTGAAGATGAACGAGTTCTTGAACCGGCCGTATCGCACGAGGCCCGCCGTCATCGCGAACTCCTCGTCCGTCTCCGTCGGGAACCCGACGATGAAGTCGCTGGCGATGCAGACGTCCGGCATCATCGCCCGGGCGCGGTCGATGAAATCCCGGTATTGCCCGGCGGTGTAGCCGCGGTTCATCAGCTTGAGGATCCGGTCGCTGCCGCTCTGGGCCGGCACGTGCAGGTAACGGCAGATCCGCTCGCAGTCGCGCATCGCCGCCAGCGCCTCGTCGGTGAAATCGCGCGGGAAGCTCGTGACGAACCGCAGCCGCGGCAGGTGCGGCACCGCCTCGTGAACCTGATACAGCAACTCGGCGAAGCTCGTCGTCCGCCCATCCCCATGCTCATAGCGATAATGATTGATCGTCTGCCCCAGCAGCGTCACTTCCCGCGCCCCCGCATCCGCCAGCCGCCTCACTTCGTCAATGATATTCCCCGGCGGCCGATGCACCTCCGGCCCACGCGTATACGGCACGACGCAGTACGTGCAAAAC
Source organism: Tepidisphaeraceae bacterium (assembly GCA_036495445.1). Taxonomy (GTDB): domain Bacteria; phylum Planctomycetota; class Phycisphaerae; order Tepidisphaerales; family Tepidisphaeraceae; genus DASXMX01. The sequence goes on along the minus strand of DASXMX010000185.1, from coordinate 2,397 downwards.
TTGTTGCACCCCCGCGTGATCCGCACGTACGCCTGGGCCAGGTTGTCCTCCGCCGACACGCTGCGGGACAGGTCGAGCAATTCGAGATTATCTTCCGCAGCTTCAAGCGTGCCCGACCGCCGCACGTTGCTGCCCATCAGCGCCACCTGCCGCTGCCGCTTGCCGGTTGGCGTGCCGCAAGTGACCACCGCGTTGTGAACGAGCTGTGCGAGCTTATCCAACTCCCCCGGCCCGCAGAGCACGTCCACGTGCGGATTGCGCTGGAAGATGTTGGTCCCATCCCGCTCCGCCATGCACCCGATGACGCCGATGACCAGCCCCGGCTCCCGCCGCTTGCGTTCGCGCAGCTCCCCCAGCCGCGACCACACCTTCTGCTCGGCGTGCTCGCGAACCGAGCAGGTGTTGTAAAGGATCACGTCCGCCGCGTCCCGGTCCTCCACCGGCTCATACCCCTGCGCGCGGAGCTGCCCCAGGACGAGCTCGCTGTCGAGCACGTTCATCTGGCAGCCGAACGTTTCAAGGTACAACTTGCGGGGCATCAATGTTTTTGGTTCTACGAGATTCACAAGCCAACCGGTTCACACGTGCAGGCATGAACGGCCACCCGAATTGTGCCCGCAAACGCCCGGGCTGACAACGGGAGCAGGAAAGTAATGAGTGCTGAGTGCTGAGTGCCGAGGACACGGCGCTTGCCTTCGGCGCCCCATCGTGGGGCGGACATTCCTGTCTGCCTTACGGTGCCGCAGAGGCATTCCTGTCCCTTCCTCCTCGCCTTTTGCATTTTTGGCAGCGCTACCCGTTCGTCCCGAACATCGAGAAGAACGAGTTGGCCAGCGCGGGCGAAGCCGAGGCGATCAACGGGTCGGTCATGCTGTACAGATCGAAGTAAAGATTGGCGTGCACCGGCGGCGGCTGCTTGCGGATGTCGTCCCAGACCGCATCCGGCACGTTCAGCTCGTGCGACGCCAGCACCACGGCGATGCAGGACAGCTCCTGCCCGAACTCCATCCCGTTGAGCAGGACCGTCGCCGCCCCGATCCGCCCGTTGCGGCTCCACAGCGCCACCGCCGCCGTCTGCCCGGCCCACGTCAGCCGCACGTCCACCGGCGGCAGTTCCGGGAGATTGATCTTCGCCGTGAACCTTCGCCGCTGCGGGCCGTCGGCCTGCGACTGCAGCAGGTGCTGGTGAAACTCCCGGCACAACTGCCCGTTGTCCTCCAGCATCAGGTTGCCCGCCGGCTTCGCGTGCTTGGCCGCGGGGGATTTGCCCAAATAAATGTGGTTCGTGAGTACGTGTCCCATGGCCGCGCATTGTATTTGGCGCGCCGGGCGCGATGAAGCGACTCCGCGGCCTGAAACAGGATGATGTTTCAGATCGTGTGGGAAAACATGCACCGTCCGACCCAGCTCGAGCGACGGACATGCATTCACCTCCGGCCGTTCTCGACGCGTTCGCCTTACGCCAACCCCAGCGGCCCCGCACCGCAGAAGTTGGGGTTGCCGAACGCGTCGATCGGATGCCCGAAGCCGTGGGCGAGCGCCATCAGGAGGCGGTTGTGGGGGACTTGCTCAAATCGGACCGACCGGCCCATCTTGAAGTCCAGGCCCCCGCCCAGCAGGACGAACGGGATGTTGTTCAGCGAGTGGGTGTTCCCCTCGCCCAGCTCGTTGGTCCAGACGATCAGGGTGTTATCGAGCAGGCTGCCGCCGCCGCCCGGCTCGGGGGTTTCGGCGAGGCGCCGCGTCAAATAGGCGACCTGCTCGCAGAACCACGTGTCGATCTTCGTCAGCTTCTCCTGGGCCGGGAGCTTGTCGTTGGGCTCGTGCGAGAGCGTGTGGTGGGCATCGTCGATCCCCAGCCAGCGCATGCGTGCCTGGCCGACGGAGTTGGTGTATTGCAGCGACGCGACGCGCATGAAGTCGGCCGCGAAGGCGTTGACCATCAGGTCGATCTGCTGCTTGCTGATCTGCGGGATGTGGTCGTTGTCCCGGCGGACGCCCGGCTCAACCGGGGGCACCGGGTGGCTGGCCGCGTCGCGCGATTGCTTCAGTTCCTCCTCCATTTCGCGGACGAACGTCGCGTGCTCGTCGATCAGCCGCCGGTCGTCGGCGCCAACGACGCTGCTGACTCGCTTCAGGTCGTCGTTGACGTCGTCGAGCACGCTTTTGAGCGCCTGCTGATCCTTCATCCGCCCATACAGTTTGGCGAACATCTGCTGCGGGTCGTCGATCGGCGCGACCGGCTTGTTCGGCCCGGCGTACGTCCACCTCGTCCAGGTGTCGGCCCGCTCGGGCACCATCACGCCGAACTCCAGCGAACCGAACCGCGTCCGCATGGCCGCGTCCTTCTGCAGGAAGTTCTTGATCTCCTGGTCGATCGAGATTCCCCTGGACCAC
>DASXMX010000184.1:0-26435 GCA_036495445.1 Tepidisphaeraceae bacterium | reverse complement strand
CAAAGAGTTTGTATTATGACGCTCTGAATCCCGAAAACCTCCCATTCCTCCTTGGAGGTGCCTTCAGCGAGGCGGAGACGCGACGCATCGTCGCAAGCCTTCTTGAGTCCCACTCTCGAGAGTTGCGCCCGCTCCTTCCGCAAGCTCCTGAGTTTCGGGCCCTGTGGCAAGCGTCGCCAACGTCGATTTGCAAGAGGCTCGACAGATCTCAGCTGCTCCAGATTGCTTTGCTAGCTACCGATGTCCAACTCGCCGAAGAGATTGAGCGGGTGATTGAACGAGGCGAGCTTTCCATTCCTGCGACGGAAGTCCGTACGTCTCAGCTGCTTCGGATGTCCGGCGGATGGTTTGACATAAACTGGGAATGCTCCATTCGCGGCCTGCGTCCGATCTCAGCGCGACGCAATCTCGGCGTCGCGCGCGTCCGCGAATTGATCAAGGATCTCTATTCCGGCGACCGAGGTCTGAGCAATTTAACATGGAAAATTCGGCATACACCTGGCGAAAATGTGATTGACAAGCTTGACCTTTACGTCCGTTCCGAGCCACCAGCGAATATCATCAGGTCAATGTTCCTCGACAGCCATGATAACTTAAAGGCGGTGTTTGCGTCTCTTAAATATGGGCTCTTTGAGTTTCCCTCAACGAAGGAAGAAGAGGACGCTCTTGTAGACAAGCTCCTTTGGAAGTTAGGGTTCGACGTTCCGCTTTTCCCGCAATACCAGAAGCAGTTCCACAACCGCATTGCGTCATTTATCAAAGTGTCAGCGAGGTCCGAACCGTATGTAGAAGGCGACCGTGAAGCCATCCGAAGCGTTGGAGTAAATGTATTCGTTTCCTTAGAAGAGCTTCTGGACTATAGCCTTTCTTTCATCACTTGGGTTCTACTATGCGATCACGTGGTCGACACCAGATTTCGGTGTAATCTCGATGAAGCTCGTCATTTTATGTCCGGCAAGCTTAGTGGTAGGACAGTAATCAATGACGAGCCGGTCGTTTATGACGCCGCGGGTAGAAACACGCTGTTCCCCCTAATTCAAGGGTTTTCAACTTTAGCAAGGGTCTGCCGCGAAATAATTGTTGGCGACACCACGGCATACCGTCGTGGGCCGGAGGAACTGCCGACATATCATTTCAACTCTACCGTTGACCGATTCCCGTTTTTGCATAAATGTCTTTTATTAGATCTTCGGGAGCAGGACCAGGACTTTGTATTGAAGTGTCTGGAGAGCGTGACAGCGCGGCTCCAAAAGGTTGATTGCTGCAACCTGCGCAACCGCATCGATCATATGCGGAAGGACTTCCCCACCCGAAACGAAATTGAGATAGTAGCTGCGGAGATCCGGGATGTAATCCGATTTATGGAGCATTCAGGCATTTGTCCAACATTATACCGCGTCGTGACAATTCGCCAGGATCCGTTCGGGCGATCCGTCGTGACCACAGCTAATTATGCGGGGGACGAGATTGCGTTCCGACTCCCATCGCTATATGAGGTTGTGAGACTTCCGCATGTACACGACCCGGTTCTCGTAGTGCCATCTCTTCACGTTGGCGACTCGATCGAGCCCCTCCGCTTTGAGCTTGTCGAAAGCTCCGATTACTCGCGAATTTGGGCGAACTTTCCACGACGGCGGCTTCGACTACCCGAAGTGAACGACAGCGGTGGTCTGCCGCCGGAGGAGGCACGCCCCCGCTCGGACGCAGTAGTGCGCCCTATCCAGTCAGCAGAGCAAATTGATGTCGCTGTCGTCCCCAGTATTTCTGCTGCGACAGGAATACCGGAGCGAGGCGAGACCGCCTTCGCTGGGGGCCAATCGGGGTCGGGCCTCACTTCTTCGCCTTCTGCTGCTCCTTCGCCCACGAGTCTTTCAGCGATACCGCCCGATTGAACACGAGCTTCGACTCGGTCGAATCCCGGTCCACGCTGAAATATCCCTGCCGCTCGAACTGGAACTTCGCGCCGGCCGGCGAGCCCTTCAGCACCGGTTCGACCTTCGCGCTGGGCAGGACCTCCAGTGAATTGGGGTTCAGGTTCACCTTCCAGTCCTGACCCTCGGGCACGTCCTCCGGGTCCGGCGTTTTGAACAGGTGATCGTACAACCGCACCTCGGCGTCGAGGGCGTGCCGCGCCGAGACCCAGTGGATCGTGCTCTTGACCTTTCGGCCGTCGGGCGCGTCGCCGCCCTTGGTGGCGGGGTCGTAGGTGCAGTGGACTTCGACGACGTTGCCGGCGGCGTCCTTCACCACGCCGGTGCACTTGATGAAGTAGGCCCACCGCAGCCGGACCTCGTTGCCGGGGAAGAGGCGGAAATACTTGGGCGGCGGCGTCTCGCGGAAGTCGTCCTGCTCGATGTACAGCTCGCGCGCGAACGGCACCCGCCGCGTCCCCGCCGACGGGTCCTCCGGGTTGTTGACGGCGTCGAGCTCCTCGCTTTGCCCGTCCGGGTAATTCGTGATCACCACCTTGAGCGGCCGCAGGACCGCCATCGTGCGCGGGGCGCGTTTGTTCAGGTCTTCGCGGAGGAAGTTCTCGAGCACCTGGATCTCGACGGTGCTGTTGAACTTGTTCACGCCGATGTGCTTGCAGAACGCGCGGACCGCCTCGGGCGTGTAGCCCCGGCGTCGGTAGCCGCTGATCGTCGGCATCCGCGGGTCGTCCCAGCCGCTGACGATCCGCTCGTTCACGAGCTGCAGCAGCTTCCGCTTGCTCAGCATCGTGTAGGTCAGGTTCAATCGCGCGAACTCGATCTGCTGCGGGTGCCAGATCTTCTTATCTTCAGGCCGACCCTCGTTCACCGCGTCGATAAACCAGTCGTACAGCGGGCGGTGGTTCTCGAATTCCAGCGTGCAGATCGAGTGGGTGATGTGCTCTTTCGAGTCCTCGAACCCGTGCGCCCAGTCGTACATCGGGTAGATGCACCACTTGTCGCCGGTGTTGTGGTGCGACTCGTGGAGGATGCGGTACATCACGGGGTCGCGCAGGTTCAGGTTGGGCGAGGCCATGTCGATCTTCGCCCGTACCGTTTTGGAGCCGTCGGGGAACTCGCCCTTGCGCATCCGCTCGAGCAGGTCAAGGTTCTCCTCGACGGAGCGGTTGCGGTAGGGGCTTTCTTTGCCGGGGCGGGTGAGCGTGCCGCGGTATTCGCGGATCCGGTCGGCGCTCAGGTCGTCGACGTACGCCTTGCCCTTTTTGATCAGGTCGACGGCGTGCTCGTACATCGTGTCGAAGTAGTCCGACGCCCAGAACTTGCCGCCCCATTTGTAGCCGAGCCAACGGACGTCCTCCTCGATCGCGCGGACGTATTCCTCCTCCTCCTTGGCCGGGTTCGTGTCGTCGTAGCGGAGGTTGCAGGTGCCGTGGTATTCCTCGGCGATGCCGAAGTTCAGGCAGATCGACTTGGCGTGACCGATGTGCAGATAGCCGTTCGGCTCCGGCGGAAACCGCGTCGCCACCCGCCCGCCCCATTTGCCGGTGCGCAGATCCTCCTCCACGATCCGGCGGATAAAATCCAACCCGCCCGACTCCCCGCCCGGCCTGCTCTCGTCTTTCTTAACCGACGTCGTCATTTCAATCCTCAAACGGGGAATGCGCCGCAAAGACGCGAAGCACGCGAAGGAAGCCACGAAGGAAGATAGGAAAAAACTCGAATCCCCCCATTTATTATTTCACTCTTCCCTTCGCGGCTTCCTTCGCGTCTTTGCGTCTTCGCGGCGGTCTGTCTACCTTCGATGGCTCATCGCCTTGCGCAGTTCGCGGTCCATTTCCTTTTTCTTGATGCTTTGTCGCTTGTCGTGCTGCTGCTTGCCGCGGGCGACGCCGAGCTCGAGCTTGGCCCGGCCGTCCTTGAAGTAGATCGCCAGCGGGATCAGCGTCGTGCCGCGGTCGCTGGTCTCCTCGGCCAGCCTCTTGATCTCCCGCTTGTGCGCCAGCAGCTTGCGCGGCCGCAGCGGCTCGTGGCCCAGCACGCCGGCGTTCAGGTACGGGTCGATGTGGCAGCCGTAAAGCATCAGCTCGCCGTTCTCGACCTTCGCGTACGACTCCTGGAGCTGCGCCTTGCCCGCGCGCAGGCTCTTCACCTCGCTGCCAACCAGCGCGATCCCGCACTCCAGCTTGTGCGTGATGAAGTAATCGTGCGTCGCTCGGCGGTTGTTGATCCGGGGCGCGAGGTTGGCCTTCTCCTTGGCCATAGGCCCCTCATCGTATGGGCGATCCGACGCGGGGAAAAGGGCCGCGGCCTCTCCACCGCGCCGTCGCCCACCGCAATTCGCCCGCCGCTTGCGGCTTCGCGAACGCCGCCCCGTCCGCCGGCAAGCCCCCGCCGCGGCACGCGGCGCGATCGCGCAGACCCTCTCCGGTCACCGCAGTGACCCTTGACTGCCCCGCCCCGGCGCATAAGATGACTCACGTCAATCCACGCGGCCGTGGCGGAATTGGCAGACGCGCAAGATTCAGGTTCTTGTACCCACAAGGTGTGGAGGTTCGACTCCTCTCGGCCGCACTCAAAGCCCCGCAATCCGCGGGGTTTTTTTCATGCCCTAACCCAGCCTCTGGACGGTTGCGAGCAACGTCTGGTTTAACAGGATCATGTCGGGCCGGGTATGATGCCCGCCGATGATCCGCCGCCTGTTCACCACCGCGGCTGTGATGTCGCTGCTGCTTTGCCTCGCAACCGTGGCGCTCTGGGTGCGAAGTTGGTCGGTCGCGGATCAGGTCTTGGGCGGCTTCGGCACTCCGAAACTCAATCCCAGAACCGGCGAGGTCGAGGTATCGCCGGCAATGGCATGGAGTCACTATGCGGGGCGGTTGCTGATCTCGCACTTCCCCGCGATGGTGGCATACAAAACCAAACAATGGGCCTACCGGAACCCCGCTGTGCATACGCTGATTTCAGAAGTGGACAATCGAGTTTTCTGGCACCCACGGCTGGCATTCGCCGGTTTTCGCTTTGCGACGGTCAGCGATGGCGAATGGGACTTGCTCGTACCCGATTACGCACCGGCCGTTTTGTTCGCCGTCACTCCGCTGCTGTGGCTGGCCTTGGCGCTCCGCCGCAAACGCAGTCGCGCCGAGGGACGGTGTACCTCCTGCGGATACGACCTCCGAGCCAGCATGGACCGCTGCCCCGAATGCGGAAGGCCGATCCCGCCAGAGACGAGGAGGGCACCAGCATGATTCGCCGCCTCTTCACTGCTGCGTCCGTGCTGTCCCTGCTGTTTTGCATGGCGGTGTGCCCGCGTTGCGCCTGTTTGCGTGGCGGCGATACCGTCATCGCCGGGAGAATGGCTGCTGCCCCACCTGCGGCTACGACCTCCGCGCCAGCACCGACCGCTGTCCGGAATGCGGGAAACAGATACCAGTGGAGATGAGAGCATGATCCGTGGCCGTCCGCTCGCCCTTGTGTCCGTGCTCTCGCTGCTGCTGCTCGTGATCACCGCGGCGACTTGGATTGCGAGTTGGATCGACGGGATCACGGTTTCGGACGGGCGATTGTTGCTCTTCCACGTGAACGACCCCGACGGGAACTTCGTCGCGGTTGAGCGGGCCCGGGCAAATCGCACTCAGGCTGGCATCTGGCGATTGTTGCAAAGAAACGCCGGAACGTGGCATGAACGGTTCGGGCTGGCGTACGGGAGTGGCAAGTACACCGAGGGCTTTTCACCGACGACGGTTTACGACGGCACGCTCCTCGATGTGACGTTCAAGGTCATCGCGATCCCGTTTTGGCTCCTTTCGATTCTGCTCGCGGTCCTCCCATGCTGCTGGGTAATGGCGAATTCGCGCAGGCGAACGAGAGCAGCGACCGGGCGGTGCCTCAATTGTGGTTACGACGTACGGGCCAGCACCGACCGTTGCCCGGAGTGCGGAACGGCGATCACCCCAGCCGGAAGGGTGACCGCATGATCCGTCGACTTTTCACCGTCGCGTCTGTGATCTCCCTGCTACTTTGCATTGCTACGGTTGTGATATGGGTGCGGAGCTTTGCCAGCGAAACGATCTTGTTGGAATCGAGCCGCGGCCGATTCCTGCTCATCGGCATCGACTGCCCGTCGAAGGCGGTTCGGGAGGCCCGGGATGCGGCCACGCTGGACGACTTTCTGGCGCAGATTACCGTACCGCCGCCGAACCTAACTATTGGGGCCACGGCGTTGCCGCCCCCCTCGCCGGTGGAACATCGCGGGCTGGGGTTCCTGCTGGTGCGCGGGGAATGGTGCGAAATCCCCATTGCGGGCACCACCAACTTCTGGACCCCGCCGTTCTGGATCGTCGGCGTTCCGTACTGGTTCATCACATTCTTGACCGCGGCGATCCCGATGGCGTGGCTGTGGGTTCGGTTCCGAACGGCGCAACGCCGTCGCTCGAATCGATGCCCCGCCTGCGGGTACGACCTGCGCGCCAGCAGCGGCCGCTGCCCGGAATGCGGGACGCCGATCTCGTCCGACGCGAAGAAGGCACCAGCATAATCCGCCCCCTGTTCACTTTCTGTCCGCCGGACTGGCCACTTTAGTGGCCAGTGCCCGCGCACCCCGTCCTCGCCTGACGCGGCGCGTTTGCGAAACGCGCCTGGCCCCCTGTAGCATGCCGGCGTGTCGCCGTTTGCCATCATCCTCCCCGCCGCCGGGCGGTCGGTCCGGTTCGGCGGGACGCGCGGAAAGCTGCTGGAACCGCTCGCGGGCGAGCCGGTCCTGCGGCATTCAGTTCGAGCGTTCCTCTGCCGGGGCGACGTCGCCTCGATTGTCCTTGCGACCTCTACCGACGACATTTCGGCCTTGACCGACGCCCTCGGCTCCGAGGCCAGAGACCCGCGGCTCCGCTTCTGCCGGGGTGGGGAGAGCCGGGCGGAGAGCGTACGAAACGCGCTGGAGGCTGTGCCGCCAGAGATCCATTGGGTGGCGGTGCATGACGCGGCGCGGCCGCTGGTCTCGCAGGAGGTGATTGACCGGACGTTTGACGCCGCGCGGGAGCATGGCGCCGCTGTCCCCGCGCTGCCGGTGGCGCTGACGATCAAGCGGGCCGCCGGCCCGCTGCCGGCCAAGGTCGAGCAGACCGTCCCACGCCACACGCTCTGGGCAATGCAGACGCCGCAGGCGATGCGGCGAGAGGAACTGGCCGAGGCGTACGCGGCGTGCCAGTTGCCGCTGGATCAGATCACCGACGACGCGCAGCTCCTGGAGCTGATCTGCCGCGAGGTCTGGCTGGTGCGGGGGGATGAGCACAACCTGAAGATCACAACTCGAACGGATTTGAAGGTGGCCGAGATGATCCTCGCCGATTGCGAAAGGCCGTAGGGGCGAACCTTGTGTTCGCCCTCCTCTCTTCCCGAGTCGAAGACGGGCGAATACGAGATTCGCCCCTACAGGGGAGGGCTCCGAAATCACGAAAGTGTCTCAATTTTATCATTGGACCCCATATATTCCCCGGCCAACGTGCGTCGCGGCCGGGGGTTATCAACCGGCACAATACCGGCGGACGCGAGACACTCGCCGGCGTGTCTCAGGCCGCGTCTCACCCGAGGAGCTCGCACATCAAACGAGGCTCGGGCCAGCGGTGCCGAAAGACACCGGCCCTACCCTTATAAGCGCAGACTTTAGATTTTGACGCGTAACCGCAAGATGCGAAGGCAATTACAACTTCGTTGCGCGTCGACCAACTTTTGCGCCGAACCCACCCCCGCTCCGACCGAATCGGTCATGCCGGTTGGCCGAACGTCTTCCGCAAATACTCAATGCTCTTTCGCGCGATCGTCTGCGGGTCGGGCGTGTAGTCGAAGACTTCGACCGACACATACCCGTCATACCCGGCCTGCCGCAGCGCCGCGGCGATCGGTTCGAACTTCACGTCGCCGAAGCCCGGGCCGCGGAGGTTCGGGTCGTTGGCGTGGAAGTGGGCGAGGTACGGCTTGCTCTCGGCGATGATCTGCGGGATCGGCTTGGGCTCGCTGCTCATCGCCTTCACGTCCAGGTGCAGCCGGCAGGCGGGGTGGCCCACCGCCTGGATGAAGCGGACCGTCTCCTCGGCAGTCGTGAGGAAGTTCGTCTCGGCGGGCCCGAGCGGCTCCATCGCGATCGTCACGCCCAGCGGCCCGGCGGTCTCTAACACCAGCCGCATTGCATCGGCGGCGCGGCGCAGCGCGTCCTCGTATTTTTCCCCCGGCCCAACGTTCCGTTGCTTGGGGCTGCCCCAGACCATGATCCGGCCGCCCATCGCCGCACTCAGGCGGGCGAGGTGCTGGGCGAAGGCGACCGTCTGCCGGCGGACGGAGTCGTCCGGCGTGGTCAGGTGCATGCCCGCCGGCTTCACCAGCAGCCAGTGCAGCCCGATCACCTCCAGCCCCGCCGCCCGCGCCACCTTGCCCGCGTCGGCGGCGGCCGATTCGGTCAGCTCGCGCGGGTCCTCGTGCAGCGTGAACGGCGCGATCTCCACGCCGTCGTATCCCGCCGCCGCGATATCGTCGCACGTGCGTCGCAAGTCCCACCCCTGCCACGTCTCGTTGCAGATCCCGAATTTCATGGCGGAAGATTAACGGGAGCGTGGGCGCCTTACCAAATCCGGTGCGCGAACGTCGGAACGGAGCGCGACGTGAAACGTGAAGAGCGAAACGTGACGCAGAGCCGCCTGTCACGTTTCACTCTTCACGTTTCACGGTCATGGTTGGCGCGATGCGATACGTCCACTACTCTGGCGTCGAACATGACAAGCCCCCGTGGCGGAACGGCAGACGCTACGGACTTAAAATCCGTTGGCCCGCAAGGGCCGTGTGGGTTCGAATCCCACCGGGGGCAGCGATCACTCAGCGGGCATGACCGGTCGAAAGGATCGGGCCTTCGGCCCGGCTCTGATTGGGGTTCCCTAACGCGCTCAATCCTCCTCCACGACCCTCCGTTCGTCGGGATCAACGCGGGCCAGTTCCTCGCGCGGGCAGATCGTGCAGGACTCGGTCTCGTGGTCGAAGACGATTACGATTTTGCCGGATCGGAGTTGGCGTTGGACCTCGGCGATCTGGGATTCGACTGCCACCTCGTCGTGACCGTGCACGGCCCCCTCGCGCGTGACGAACTCCTCGATGAGCGCCCGCAACGTCTGGGGCGCAAGTTGGTCGTACGGCACAATCGTCATGAAGGCGTCTCGCAGTTTTGTTCTTGGGCGGATTAACCGCACGTGGACCGTTTTGTGGTGCAGCCCTTCCGGGCTGCACGTGCAGGCTGGAAAGCCTGCACCACAAAGGGGGCGCCCGCTGTGCCTCGCGTCGATCCACTCGGCCATCTCGCCGCGCGGGATCAGTGGCCCTACCCGCCGGCCGCGCCGATGCGGCCGAGCCAGATGCCGATGGCGAACACGATCGCGCCGCCGACGATGACCTGCACGATCGTGGTGAGCAGCGGCGTCTTCATGAACTTGTAGCGGATGAACGCGATCGCGAGCAACTCGAAGACGACGACACCGTAGGCGACCCGCAGGGCGAGGCCGAGCTTGGGGATGAGGAACGGGAAGGTGTGGAGCATGCCGCCGAGCGCCGTGCCAACGCCGGTGATCGCGCCGCGGGTGATCGGCGAGCCGCGGCCGGTGACCTTGCCGTCATCAGACAGCGCCTCGGCCAACCCCATGCTGATCCCCGCCCCGACAGAGGCGGCCAGGCCGACGAAGAACGCGTCGAGCGGCCTGCCGGTGAGCCCGGCCGCCGCGAAGATCGGGGCGAGCGTCGAGACGGAGCCGTCCATGAGCCCCAGCAGCGCCGGTTGCACTTTCTGCAACACGAAGCTGGCGTCGGCGTTTGGAGAAACAGGTGTTTCGGACGATTCTTCGAGCGTTTGCGATGTCATGCGCCGCTCGCGTGCGCAATCGGCGTGCCAGCGGGCACATGACGCTTCGGGTGGCCTGCCCTCAGTCCCCGCCCCCGGTACTCCGGGGGTGGGTAAGGGAGGGGGGCTTCCGTCGATTGCGATAGGTCGTGATGTTTTTCGAGATAACCCCTTCCCCAGCCCGCTCGCGGGCAATCGCTAATTCCGCTCGCTTCCCCCGGGGTACCGGGGGCGGGAGAAAAGAGCCGCCGACGGTGTGGCCGACTTAGTAGGTCGGTAATTGATCAACGACTTGGTCGAATAATGCGCACCTTGTTCGATTCCGTGTCACCGATGAAGATCGTTCCGTCCGCGTCGACGAAGACGCCGTGCGGGCGGGCGAGGCGGCCGGCGGTGGGCGGCCCGTCGGGGCCGTCGCCTTTTTGGCCGGTGCCGGCGACGAGGGTGATCGTGCCGGCGGTTGGATCGATCCGGCGGATGCTGTGGCTTTCGGTGTCGGCCAGGTAGACGGCGCCATCGGGGCCGACGCTCAGGCCCTTGGGGCCGGAGAGCGTCGCGCGCAGCGCGGGGCCGCCATTGCCGGTGAAGCCTTTCTTCCCGGTGCCGGCGACGTGGTGCGCGATACCTGTCTTCAGGTCCAGGCGGTAGACCGAATTGCCTTCGCGCAGGGCGACCCAGAGGTATCCGTTCGAATCGAAGTCGATGGCCCGCGGGCCGTGCAAGGGGGACGTGGCGAACTTCGCGCCGTCGGGCGTCGGCTTCTTCTCGCCGGTGCCCGCGAAGGTGGTCACAATGCCGGTCTGCGGATCGACCCGGCGGATCCGGTTGTTGCCGATGTCGCAGACGTAGAGCGCGCCGTCCGGGCCGAACTGGATGCTGTGCGGCTCCTTGAAGGCCGCCTTTGTCGCGGGGCCGCCGTCACCGGAAAAGCCCGGCTTGCCGATGCCGGCGAACGTGCTGATCGTGCCGGTCGTCGCGTCGACCTTTCGGATGACGTGGTTCAACCGCTCGCAGAAGTAAAGGTTGCCCGACTTGTCGAACCGCACCTCGTAGGGTTCGTTCAACTCGGCTTTGGTTGCAGGGCCGCCGTCTCCCGAGTAACCACGATGGCCCGTGCCCGCGAAGGCAGAGATCACGCCATCGGGCGTGATCCTGCGGATCACCTGATTGTCGGTGTCGCAGACATAAAGCGCCGCGTCGGGGCCGCGGGTCAGGCCCGTGGGGCCGTGCAATTGGGCCGAGGTGGCGGGGCCGTTGTCACCCGAGAGGCCTGCCACACCGGTCCCCGCAATGGTCGCAATCGTGAGTTGCCTCGGCGCGTCGGCCCCGCAGAGGACCACAACACTCGCGACAAAGCCAGGGAAGAAAACCCGATGAAGCGATTTCGCCAACTCTCTTCCTTCTCCTCCGTGCTCTCTGTGTCCTCTGTGATCTCTGTGGTTCATTTCGTCCTTCCCGGTTCGGCGCGTTCGAGAAGGACATGGTCACTGACGTGACCACGCCCGGCAAGATCGTTGCGCGGACGCCGCGCGTCAGGCGGTGATGTTGCGGTAGATCTCGCCCTCGTTGAGGGTCGGGCGTTCGGGGCGGCCCTTGTGGAAGTAGATGAGCTTGGAGTGGTCGATCCCCATCAGGTAGAGGATCGTCGCGTGCAGGTCGTGGACGTGCAGGCGGTCGCGGATCGCGTGGAGGCCCACGTCGTCGGTGGCGCCGATCGTGCGGCCGCCCGTCACCCCGCCGCCGGCCATCCACATGGTGAAACCGTAGGGGTTGTGGTCGCGGCCGTCGCCCTTTTCGCTCATCGGGGTGCGGCCGAACTCGCCGCCCCAGACGACCAGCGTCTGGTCGAGCAGGCCGCGCTGCTTCAGGTCCTTGATCAACGCGGCGACGGGCTTGTCCATCTGGGCACAAAGCGTCGAGTGGTTCTTCTCAAGCCCCGAGTGAGCGTCCCATTTGTTGCCGGCGCCGCTGTAGAGCTGAACGAACCGGACGCCCTGTTCGACGAGACGCCGGGCCAGGAGGCAGTTGCGGCCGAACGCCTCGGTCGTCTTGTCGTTCATCCCATACATCTCGCGGGTGGCCGCCGACTCGTGCCCCACGTCGATCGCGACCGGCGCCTCGGCCTGCATGCGGAAGGCGAGTTCGTAACTGCTAACTCGCGCCTCCAATTCGGTCATCTCGGGCCGGGCCTCCGCGTACCGGCGGTTCATTTGCTCCAGCAGATCGAGCTTCGCCCGCTGCCGGGCGTCGCCGACGGATGGCGGCGTCGCCAGGTTCGAGACGGGGACCGGGCCGTTGTGGAACTTGGTGCCCTGGTAAATGGCGGGCATGAAGCCGGCGCCCCAGTTGCGCGGGCCGTTGATCGTCGTCTCGTTGCTGTCGGCGAGGACGACGAACGCCGGGAGGTTCTGGTTTTCGGTGCCCAGGCCGTACGTCACCCAGGCGCCGAGCGATGGCCGGCCCGCGAGGACCGAGCCGGTGTTCATCTGGCAGACACCGCCGGAGTGATTGAGGCCGTCGGCCACGCAGGAGCGGATGACGGCGATGTCGTCGGCGACCGTCGCGATGTGCGGCAGCCAGTCGGAAATCCACAGCCCGCCCTGCCCGTACTGCTTCCAAGTTCGCTTGGAGGCCAGCAGCGGCGAGCCCGCCTCGCCCATCGCGGTGATGACCGGCCCGAAGCTCGCCGGCAGCGGCTTGCCCGCGAGCTTGTTCAGCGCGGGCTTGGGGTCGAACAGATCGATGTGGCTCGGGCCGCCTTCCATGAAGAGGAAGATCACGCTCTTCGCGCCGGCGCGCAGCGGCGGAACCTTGGCCATCAACGGCGAGGGCGCGGATTCCGCGGCGCGGAGCGGCTCGGCGCCGAGAAGGTAAGCCATCGCGAGCGCGCCGAACCCGCCGCCGGCGCGGGCGAGAAAATCGCGACGGGTGCGAACGCGCTCGAAATGAGGAATGTCAGCTCGTCCCATGGTCAGCCTCACGCATGCCGGTGGCACGGACAAGTACTCTTGTCCGTAGCGAATTCGATCAACGCCACGGACATGAGTCCATGTCCGTGCCACCCGAATCGGCAATCAATCCACGTACAGGAACTCGTTCGAGTTCAGCAGCACGTGACAGAAGTCGGTCAACGTCTGGTCGATGTCGCCCGACTTCAGGAATTCGGTGCCGCCCTGCCGTTCATCCGCGTTGGGTGAACGGCCGTAGGCCAGGCGGTACGCGGTTTCGAGCAGCGCGCGGGGATCGGCGCTCGCCGCGTCGTGTCTGACGCGTTTGGCGAACGCGGCAGCTCGCTTCAGCGGCCAGTCGCCGTTGATCATCAGGAGCGATTGCGTCGCGGTCGTCGTGCAGTTGCGGGTGCAGATGCTGCCGAACGACTCGGGGGCGTCGAACGCTTCGAGCACCGGGTCCGGGTGGTTCCGCAGCACCTTGGTGTAGATCGAGCGGCGGGGGACGCTGTCGTCCACGGATGGCCCGCCGGAGGCCGGCTGCAACTCGCCGCTGACGGCGAGCATCGCGTCGCGGATCTGCTCCGCCTCCAGCCGATGGGTGGCGAACCGCCAGAGCCAGCGGTCGTCCGGATCTTTCATTCGGGCGACCTCAGGCATGTCGCGTACTGCCGACTGTCGATACGTGGCTGAAGTCATGATCAGCCGGTGCAGCTTCTTGAAGC
This sequence comes from Tepidisphaeraceae bacterium, assembly GCA_036495445.1. Lineage (GTDB taxonomy): Bacteria > Planctomycetota > Phycisphaerae > Tepidisphaerales > Tepidisphaeraceae > DASXMX01. Next base: position 12,961 of record DASXMX010000184.1, on the reverse strand, counting down.
TCCACCCGTCCGCGACGAACCGCCTCGCCAGCCAATCGAGCAACTCGGGATGCGAGGGCGGAGTGCCGAGGTGGCCGAAGTCGCTGCTCGTCGCCACCAGCCCCCGGCCGAAGTGGTACTGCCAGATCCGGTTGACAATCACTCGCGCCGTAAGCGGGTTGTCGGCGCGTGTGATCCACTTCGCCAGTGCGGTGCGACGCCCGGTCGATGTTGCGGTGGCCTCGATGTGCAGCTCGCCCTGTTGCGGATCCTCCAAAACAACGGGAATTCCAGGTTTTAGCGGTTGGTCCGGGTGACCAGGCACAAACGTTGGTGGGGCCACGGGCCCCACGTCCGTCGCAACGAGCGCAAGCGGCAGCGGCTCAGGCTTGAGCGAATCGTATGACGCGAGTTCCTTCTTCAGGTTCGCGTACGCTGGCTTGTCCTTCGCCGGGATCTTTGGCTGCGGGTTCTCGTCCTGGTCATACACCTGACGCATCGCGAGCTGCGCCCATTGCTCCTCCTGTGGCGAGCGGTCGGCCTCGGGCTTGTGCAGGATCGCCTGCAGGTCGGTCGGGAACTTCTTCATCGCGGCCTTGGCCGCCGCGTCGATCGTGGGTTGCTCGATCGCGCGGATCTTGGCGCGGATGGATTCGGTCTTCTCCTCCCACGCCGCCCTCGCCGTGTCGTATTTCTCCTTCTGCTCGTGCGTGACGACCGGATAGTCGTTCCGCGGCAGGACGGGAGCGAAGAACGCCTGCAGGCGGAAGTAGTCGGTCTGGAGGATCGGGTCGAACTTATGGTCGTGGCAGCGGGCGCACCCCATGCTCAGGCCCAGCAGCGCGTCGCCGGTAACGTCGGTCACGTCGATGAGCATTTCGGACCACTGCTTCGGCACATCGCGCTGGTTGTACTCGTAGAGCCCGTGCCGCAGGTAGCCGGTGGCGATCAGGGCGTTGGGATCGTCGGGCCACATCTCATCCCCGGCGAGTTGCTCGCACACGAACCGGTCGTACGGCTTGTCCTCGTTGAGCGAGCGGATCACGTAATCGCGGTACCGCCATGCGTTGGGCCGGTAGGCGTCCTGCTTGAAGCCGTCCGACTCGGCGTACCGCACCAGATCGAGCCAGTGCCGAGCCCACCGCTCGCCATAACGCGGGCTGGCGAGCAGGCGGTCGATCAACTTGCCGTAGGCATCGGGCGATTGATCGCAAACGAACGCGTCCACTTCCGCCGGCGTGGGGGGAAGGCCGGTCAGGTCGAATGTCGCACGGCGGATCAGCGCGGTTCGATCCGCCTCGGGCGCGGGGGTCAGCTCTTCGGATTCCAATCTGGCAAGAACGAAGCGGTCGACGTCGTTCCGGCACCAAGATTCATTCTTGATGGATGGCGGCGTCGGATTCGCCACGGGCCGGAAGGACCAAAACGCCCGGTCAGCTTCGGTGATTTGGCGATGTTTGGATCCAGCGGACGCAGCCCCGTCGCTTGCAGGCACGAGCAGGAGGCCCACCAGCGAGCCGAGCAGAACGAGCCCGACTCGGGCGACAATGCTGCCCAATGTAGTCCACCGATGAGTTGGAGATCTCGATGCGCGCATGGCACCTGCGGCTGAAGGAAAGGTGCGAGCCGTTCAGTCTTGGATATTGCCCGTCTGCTGCATCCGTTGAACAATTTTGCAGGAAACTGGGTGGGCGAAAACGCGCGCGGACGATTGCAAAACCGCACAGCTATCGTCCGGCGTGACCGAAGGAGGCATGGCGGCTCCGGCTCAAGGCCCGAAGGGAATTGAGCCCGCGTAGCGGTCGGACCGAAGGTCCATCGTCCCCTATCATCCTCGCAAACCCGTCACGGATTGCACCCAATGCCTTGTTCTTGCAGCTGCACGTCTTTCCCGTCCGGCCCACGGAGGACGACATCCAGGCGCGGGGCGAATTCGGCCGGGTCATGGCGGTAGAAGAGCCGGAAAGGGTGCCATCGGGCCCGGAGGCGCACCGAGCCGGTACGCGGCGGATCGTCGTGCGTGTAGTCATCGTCGATGACCAGCGAATCGTGAATCCACAGGATCACGCCCGAGTCGGACGTCACGGTGAATTGGTATTCCCCGTCGGCGGGGACGTTCGCGAACCCGTCGAACGCGACGCCGAGTTGCGCGCCGGCCTGTTCGCGCTGGTTCGCCTGCGCCGGCTGTCTCTTCCGGCCCCTGGCCGGCTTCTCACCCGGGAGGATAAATCCTGAAGCTTCGCCGGAATTCTCGGGCGTCATCGCGCGGAAGTCGGGCATCCAGGGCCATGTCCCGGTGAACGTGTGATACGCGATCGCGCCGGTCTTGGCGGGCCTGGCGACGGCCGGGAGATATTCCTCGTCGTAAGGGCGCGAGGCGCTAGGGTCGGGCGTGCGCGCGGTGACGAGCAGGTCGCGCATTTGCGCGAGGATCTTTTCGTACTTCGTCTCGCCGGCCAGATCGTGATCCTCGTGCGGGTCGGCGACGACGTTGTAGAGGCGGAGCGGGTCGTTGGGGCTTTGGATGTCGTACCGGACGCCGACGAAGTCGCCGATGCGGACGGCCTGCTCCTGGCCGCGCTTGGTATAGCCGTGGCGGGCGACGACTTCCTTGGCCCGCGGGCCAGCCATGGGGCCGAGGTATTCGGAGTAAAGGTACGCGTGGTGCCGCTGTTGGTCCGGATGGCCGGTGAGGCTCGGCAGCATCGAGATGCCGTCGGTGTTGCCCGGTGCGGGGACGCCCGCGGCGTCGGCGAGCGTCGCCAGCCAGTCGTAGTTGGCGCTCGGCTCGTTCGACACCGAGTTGGCCGCGACGTGGCCCGTCCAGCGGACGATGGTCGGCTCGCGGGCGCCGCCCTCGAACAGGTCGCGCTTGAACCCGTCGAACGGACCCCACGAGGCGAAGAAGGCCGGGTCGTTCCCCTCGTTGTGCGGGCCGTTGTCGGAACTGAAGACCACGAGCGTGTTGTCGTCGATCCGCAGGTCCTTGAGCAGTTGCAGCATGTCGCCGATGCAGTCGTCGAGGCGGTGGATCATCGACGCGTGGCACCTCTCGTTCTTGGGCCAGTTGTTGTCGCGGAACTCGGGGTAGACGTATGAATCGGGCGTGCCGAACGGTTTGAAGGGCCACTGGTTCCCGCCGTGCAGACCGCCGCCTTGCGGATACGGGCCGGGCGGGAGCTGCATCTTCATGTGCGGCAGCGTGTAGGCCAGGTAGAGGAAGAACGGCCGATCTTTGTGGCGCCCGACGTGATCGGCGATGAACTTCTTGGCCCGGGCGGTGAACAGGTCGGAGTCGTAGGCGCCGTCGATCCCCTCCTTCACCTCGTTGAAGCCGTCGTAGATGCCCTTGCCGTTGCCGGCGTAGTGGTCATGGGCCTGGCCGTGGCGGAGGAAGCCGTAATACTGGTTGAACCCACCGTTGAGCGGGTGACCCGGCCAGGGCGCCGAGGTCCCGCCGAGGCCCCACTTGCCGACCGCCGCCGTGTCATACCCGGCCTGGCGGAGCACGCTAGCCATCGTGTGATTGTGCGGGAGCGGCTTGTCGAACTGGTTGTCGCGGATCGGGCAATGACCCTGGTTCAGCCCGGTCATCAGCGACGCCCGCGATGGTGCACAGACGGGCGACGCGCAGTAATGGTTCGTCAGCCGCATCCCCTCGGCGGCGAGGCGGTCGAGGTTGGCCGTCTTCAATCGGGGCTGACCGGCCGGCCGCTCGTTCTGCCAGAAGACGCCCACGTCGCCATAGCCCAGGTCGTCCACGAAAATGAAAAGGATGTTGGGGCGTTGTGACGGTTGCGGCTCGGCGCGGGCCGGGCGAGCCGACCAGAGGACCAGCGCCGCGAGCACCACCAGCAGGATCGAGCGCGAGAAGGTTTGTGTGGACATCGGCTTCCCGGATTGTTTGGGCCAAGACTGGGGTCTGCCGGTAATATCACGCCGGCGAGGGAAAGTTGAGCGTACCGGGCCTGAGGCGGTTTGGTCGAGGGGCGTCGCTTGCACGGGTTGAAAACCCGTGTCACGAGGAGGCGGAATGAGGGCGTCGATTTTATTCGGGATTCTTGTCGGGTTTGCGGCCGCGGGCTCCGCGGCGGCCGCGGCGCAGAAGCCCAATCTGGTCATCATCCTTGTCGACGATATGGGATACGGCGACATCGCCCCGTTCGGGTCGACGCTCAACCGCACGCCGGCGTGCGACCGGTTGGCGGCGGAGGGGATGAAGCTCACGAGCTTCTACTGCGCTCCTGTCTGCACGCCGTCGCGGGCGCAAATGCTCACGGGGTGTTATGCGAAGCGCGTCTCGCTGCCGGTGGTGATCTTCCCGGCGGCGAAGATCGGGCTCAGTGCCAAGGAGCACACGATCGCGCAATTGCTCAAGGACCAGGGGTACGCGACGGAGTGCATCGGCAAGTGGCACGTGGGGGATCAGCCCCAGTTTCTGCCGATCCATCGCGGGTTCGATCATTACCTAGGCTTCCCGTACTCGAACGACATGGGCGGCGAATGGGACGGGCTGGCCGACGTCCCGCCGGCCAAGCGGCGGCCGCCGATGCCGCTCGTGCGCGACGACCGGGTGATCGAGACGATGAACGGCCCCAAGCAGGACCGGATCGAGCAGATCTATACGGACGAGGCGGTGAAGTTCATCCGCGATCACAAGGACGGGCCGTTCTTCCTTTACCTGGCCCACACCGCCGTCCATGTGCCGCTGCACCCGGGGGCGGCGTTCCGGGGTAAATCGAAGAACGGGACGTATGGTGACTGGGTCGAAGAGGTCGACGCGAGCACGGCCCGCGTGATGGACACGATCCGCGAATTCAAACTGTCGGAAAACACGCTCGTGCTCTTCACCAGCGACAACGGGCCATGGCTGACCCAAGGGAAGAACGGCGGGACCGCCGCCCCGCTCCGCGGCGGCAAGGGCGGCACCTACGAGGGCGGCATGCGGGAGCCGACGATCGCCTGGTGGCCCGGGCACGTCCCGCCGGGCACCACGTGCGATGCCGTTGCCGGCGAGATCGACGTCCTCCCCACGTTCGTCAAACTGGCTGGCGGCATCGTGCCGGCCGAGCGCAAGATCGACGGCATCGACATCCTCCCCCTGCTGCTGGGCCAGACCAAGCAATCCCCCCGCGGCGTGCAATACTACTTCGACGCCAACCAGCTCCAAGCCGTCCGCGAAGGCCCGTGGAAGATGGCAATCGCCCCCCAACGCGAACAGAACCGCCCCGCCGGCCAGCAACAGCCAGCGTCGAAGGGGCCGTTCCCCAAGCTGTACAACCTCGACAGCGACATCGGCGAAACGACCGACGTCGCGGCGGAGCATCCCGAGGTCATTGGGCGATTGCGGAAGTTCGTGGAAGAGATGGATCGGGATCTCGGAATCAAAGGGAAGGGCCCTGGCGTCCGTCCGCCGGACCGCGTGGAAGACCCGAAACCGCTGCTGATGAAGAAATGAGTCTCGCCTGGGACCGCCGCTTGCGGCTTCGCGAACGAAGGGACGTCCGCGGTCGGGATCCCTCCGGAGAACGTCCATTCGTTCGCGAAGCCGCAAGCGGCGGAGAACGAACAACCATGAATCCTTCACGCACCCTTCTGCTGTTGCTCGCCGTGACACGGGTTTTCAACCCGTGCGTGAAACCGTGAATCTGAGCGGAGGCTCCATTCAGATGGAACTGGTTCGGCACGGGTTGGAAACCCGTGTCACGGGCGACAGGGTCCTCATTTCATGGGGATCAGCTCCCATTTCCCGCTCACGAGTTGGACGTTGAGGCGGTCCTTCTCCATCTCGGAGACTGGCAGGGCGAGCTTGCGTTCGGCGAACTCCTGGATCACGATCGCGGGGTGCTCGGATTCGATAATGGAGGGATTGAACCCGTACTGCCAGAAGTAGGCGCCCCGCCCAAAGCTCTCGGCCAGCCACGGGAGCACCTGGGTGAAGAACGAATCGCGGAAGACGACGGCGCCGGGCTGGCCGAGGGCACTCGCGTCAACCGTGAACGGCTCGATGACGTCCTGCTCGACGTACGGCAGGCGGAGCGGGATGCGGGGCTTGAGGTCGAGGCTCTCCTCGCGGAATTGATCGTTTAAGCCGAGCAAACCTGCCAGATCCATCCCGGGCCGGATTCGGGTGACGGGCTCGAATTCGTCCGCCGAGAGGACGCGTGCGCCCGGGACCTGCTTCCGCACCGCCCCCATGAGGGCCTGATATCCGACCCAGGCGCCGCGGTCGTTCCAGTGGGTGTCGGTCTTCTGATACAGCCGCACGCCCTCCCGCTTGGCGGCCATAAGCGGCGCGGTGAGGTCGACCACCTGAACGGGCGAATGCTTGTCTTTGAGGTATTGCGTCAACTGCTCGAGCCGCGACGGACCCGGCACGCGGGTGATCGTGTCAGGCATCTCCTCGGGGTAGATCGTGTGCTTGCTGGGGGCGAAAACGACCAGGTACGGGATGCCGTGCCCGGCGCACCACCGCTGCCGCGGCTCGAGCATCCGCCGCCAGGCTTCGAGTTGCTGCGGCGTCATCGGGTCGGTGTGGCGGTAGTCGTCGAGCGAGCCCTCGTTGGCCAGGAAGAGCCATCCGTCCTTGCCGAGGACCACTGCCGGGTTCGACGTCACGCCCAGGGCGTTGACCATCAGCGTCCCGTGCAGGCGGATCAGCATGTTGCGGAAGCCGAAGTGGTCGCTGAGGTAGTACTTGAAATCGCCGGGGAATTTCGCGACGGCCTTGAGCTTGTCCCGGTTGCTGATGACGTGAGCCTCGTCGAGCTGCAGGAGCAGCGGCGCAGGGGATTTCCGCTTATCGGCGCGGGAGGCGATGTCCCAACTGTGCTTGCCGATTTGCACGCCGATCAGCGGCGCGCAAAGCCCCACGAGAAAGAGCGCGACCAGCACCGCGTCAGCCGCGCGGCGCGCCCGCGCGCGCGGCGCGGTCGCTGGCGCAACGACCGCCCGATCAGAAGCGGTAGTAGATGAAGGGGCTATAACTTCCATGGGCGGACATCATCGTGCAGCCGACGTAGATCACGACCAGCATCGCCAATCCCGCGGCCCGGCCGAAGGCGTCGAGCAGGAGGCTCCCGGATTCGGCCGCCCGGGCCGCGGCCCGGTCCCACGCGGCGCGGAGGTACGGCACCACCGGCATGCTGCCGAGGATCCCCGCGACGATCGCCAGGAGCAGCGCGCGATTGACATAGAGCGCCAGGTTGTATTCCACGCCGCTCCCGTGCCGAAGGCCGAACATTACCTCGAGATACGTAACCGCCTGTGACAGGTCGCGGGCATTGAAGAAGACCCAGCCGACCATCACCACCCCCAACACGTACGCGTGCCGGAAGGGGCCGAGCTTCTCTTCCACCCAACTCGCCAGTCCCACCCGCTCAATGATCAGGAACATGCCGTGGAACAGCCCCCAGACGACGAAGCTCCACGTCGCGCCATGCCATAGGCCGCAGAGGAAGAAGACGGTCAGCAGGTTGAAGTAGACGCGGATCGGCCGGCGGCGGTTGCCGCAGAGCGGGATGTAAAGGTAATCGCGGAACCAGCTCGACAGCGTGATGTGCCACCGCCGCCAGAAATCGGTGATCGAGGCGGCGATGTACGGGTAGTTGAAGTTCTCGGGAAAGACGAACCCAAACATCCGACCCATCCCGATCGCCATGTCCGAGTAGCCGGAGAAATCAAAGTAGATCTGGAGCGTGTAGCAGACGATGCCGAGCCACGCCACGGCTGGCGTGAGCTGGGCCGTGTTGGCGTGATTGAAGATCTGATCGGCGGCGTAGGCGACGGTGTCGGCGATCAGCAGCTTCTTGCCCATGCCGATCACGAACCGCCGGATGCCTTCGGCGAACCCGTCGAGCGTCACCTGCCGGTCGGCGAACTGATTGCAGATGATCTTGTACCGGATGATGGGCCCGGCGATGAGCTGCGGGAAGAGCGTGATGTACAGCGCGAAGCTGTCGAACCGCCGCATTGCCCGCACCTCCCGGCGATAGACGTCGGTGATGTAGCTGAGGGCGTGGAACGTGAAGAACGAGATCCCGATCGGCAGGTGCAGGTGCGGCAGCGCCATCGCCGGCAGACGTAACGTCGTCAGGACGACGTTCAGATTCCCGACAATGAAATCCGCATACTTGTAGGTCGCCAGCAACCCGAGGTTCACGACCACGCCCAGCACCAGCAACATCTTGCGGGCGTGCGGCGGCTGTGTCGCATCCAGCCAACGGCCCATCCCGTAGTTGAACAGGATGGAGAAGACCATCACCAGCGTGTAGAGCCTTTCCCCTTCGGCGTAGAAGATGATGCTGGCGATCAGCAGCACCCAGTTCCGCAAGAATTTGGGCGTGACGAAGTACGCCGCCAGAACAACTGGCAGGAACAGGAAAAGGAACGTGGGTGCGGTGAAGTTGGAAAAGTTCGACGGGTCCATGCACGTGTGCTTCGCGGCCGCGTCGTCCTGTCACGGCATGGAGACGCCTACCGGCGGAAACCTTACCCGGTCCCCTCGCATCGGCAAAAGGGGTGTTCTTGGTTTGGAGAAGTTTCTGGAGGCAGAATTTGGCTTGGTTTCGATTGCACGGAACCGACGCTTTGCGGACACGCCGAATAGCCGCTTGCGGTTTCGCAATCGCCCCGCGGTTAAATCGCGCACGATTGCGAAACCGGCAAGCGGTCTTTCAGCGAGCCCGAAGCGGCGAAGGCGCCGCCATGGCTGAGCAAGAATACACGCCTCCCGCTTACTCCGCGCCGGTTTTCACCTCCACATTTTCGAACGCCCCCGTGCAGAGGGCACCGTTGTTGTGAGCGCAAACGGCCAAGCCGATCTGCGCATCGCGGGGCATCTCGATGGTCGCATCGCCCACCTTCCGCCATTCCTGTCGGTCGGTCGAGACGTAGCCGCTAAATGTGTTGCCCTTGCGTTCGAGCTTCACCCATGCCGGAGCATGGACGCCCGGTCCGGGCGTGTGGTCGCTGGCGCTGCCGGCGGTCAGGCGGCGCTGGAACGCGGCGCCGACATCACGGGTGATGGCCATGAACGCGTGTCGCGCATCGGCAGATGGCTTCTCGCGGATCATGACGCCACACTTCTCCCACGGGTCGCCGTCGCTGATCGACGCGACGCGGGCGACGATCGAGCCGTCGCCGTGCAGCGGCTGATAGACGAACTGGAAGGCATCGGCGTTGTCCCACACGTCCCCGCCGCTGCCGCTAATCGCGAACGCGTTCCTGACGAACGTGGCGTTGCCCGGCTGGCCGACCGCGCCGATGTCTTCCGCGACCCACTGCTTGGGCAGTGCGCCGGCCGGCGGCATGGCCTCGATCCAACTGGCCAGCAGCGCCACGGCGGAGCCATCGACGGTATTTCGAGCCACCGGCGGCATCTTGCCGGCCGGGTCAACGGTGTTCATGCGGCGATACAGGACGGAATGCTCCAGGTCACCCGGCCGCACGACGCGGGCGCCCGGGATGCCGAGCTTGTTGATCGAGGCCGAGTTGATGATCGCCGCGCCCGCCAGCGGCGTGTCGAAGCGGGCGTCCCACAACGCGTGCACGCCGCCGGGGCGGTGGCATTGCGAGCAATTCGCATCCAGGTAGGACCGCACGCGATGTTCGATTGAGACCGTCGCATCGGCCGGCGACGCCAGGTGATCGAGCGAGGCGAGCGTCGCGTCATTGACAGGCGCGTTGAACAGGCCCAAGTGGCTCCACGTGCGGAGTTGGTTGTCCGTCACGCCCGTTTTCGCATACGCGAAATCCCCATTGAGCTGGCGGGTCTTGGGGCCGAGCACGAATCCGGCCGCGGGCGTGTGGCACCGGATGCAATCGGTCTGGCTGGGGTAATACCACGCCTGCGTGCGCGTGCCGCCATTGGCGGCGCGGATTGTGACGTTCTCAGTGAGCGAGTCGGGCAACAGTTCGGCGTCGCTGTTGTCGGCCCGCCACTTGTAGGTGAGGCCGTACGCGGCCCCGCTGGCGTCGCGCACGAGCAGCCGCGTTTCCAGCCGGCGGCGGACCTCCGAGTGCGACTCGTCCACGGGCAGTTCGAAATGCTTGACGAAGACGGTGCCGTTGGGGAACTGCCATTCCCCCTTCTCGGCAAACGTGATCTTCTGTCCCGCCGGCACCGCGACCCACCGGCTCTTCACCGCGCCGTCGCTCCAGAGCGGCGAATTCACCGTATACGGAACCAGGCCGGCCGCGGGAACCAATCTGGCCGTGTCCGAAAACGCCCCGGTCTGCGACAGCAATTTCGGGAATGCCTTGCGGGCTGGCGGCGGGCCGGTCCGTTCGAGGCGGAAGAGGTGGCCCGCCTCGCTGCTCATCTGGCAGAGGTATAGTTCGCCGTCCTGATCGAGGCCGAACGACGACAGCCCCGTGTAGTTGCTGCCGGAGTTGGGCCCCGGCCCGAAGGGCAACGTCGTGAGCTGGACCTTCGATGCCGGCGTAGTGCGCTCGTCGAGCGCCCAGATCTTCCCCGTCCCGTTGTCCCCGAAGATGTACCGGCCGCCGAGGTCGTCGGCCCATCGCTTCCCCCGGTAAACGTATCCGCCGATAACGGCGCTTCCCTCCCCGTGGTCGTAGTCGAGGATCGGGGGCTTATCGACGCCGAGGTACGGCGGCGTGAGGTTGCCCCGCAAGCCCTCGATGATCGGCCATTGAAAGTTCAGCGCCGGCGGATCGGACGGCTCGATGACGTCGACCTCTTCCCGCTGCGCGTCCCCGACGTCGCCGATGAAGATGCGATCGCTTACCCCGTCGTAGGTCATACGGTGCGGGTTGCGCAGTCCGATCGCGTAGAACTCCTCCAGGGCGTCGGCCTTGCCGACGAACGGGTTGTCGTTCGGAACAAAATAGTGGGCGGTCTTCCCGTGCTTCGGCTGGCGCAGAATCGGATGGCTGACCGAGCCGCCCCGCTCGTCGATGTCGATGCGGATGATCCCCCCGAACAGGTCGGTATCGACCCGCTGCGAGTTGCCCGGCTCCTCGTCATCGCCGATCGAGAGATAAAGGAATCCGTTGCGCGGGTGGAAGAACATCCCGCCACCCTTGTGCCAGACCACCGGCGTGTCCTGGTCGATCAGCACGAATTCGGAACCGGGGATGGCGACGCCGTTCGCGTCGAGCGTGAATCGCGAAAGGCGATTGCGGTTGGGCGTGTTGGTCGGCGGCCGATGCGCCGGGTCGCCCTTCACCGTGCCCGGCGGTACCCACGCGTACCAGAGGTAGACGTAGTGGTTCTTCACGAAGTCGGGATGGAACACCAAGCCGAGCAGGCCCGAGTCATCCCACCCCTGGCACTGGTTGCTGATGTCGAGAACGAGCTTCTTATCGGAGACGTCGGGCCGGTTCTCGAACGACCAGACGCGTCCCTCTCGCTCGAACACGACCAACTGCGACGTGCCAGGCACCGGTATAACCCCCAGCGCATTGCGAAACGCCAGTTTGGGGAACGCGACAACGGTCGACCAATTGCCCGAGATCCCCGGCCCCAGTTCCGGCATCCTCCCATTCAGGTATGGCCCGATCGGGGGGCGGCTTTCCAGGCCGAAGGGCTTCGACGCCGCCATGACCCATGGCATGACGATCAGGATAGCCACCAGCCCAAAGAGCGATTTCATGAGAGGGCAATATGCCGACAGGGTCGGGAAGGTCAACTGTTCAGAACCTGGAGCGGGTTCGAAAAATTGTCGGAACAGTGGGCCGGTTCCGCATGCCGCTTCGGTCGATTCGGTATATGATGCCCGCCGAAGAGCTTCACAGGCAAACTCCATGCAGACTGACGAACTTCCGAGCAATGACACGGCGGTGGCAGAGCCCGATCCAACGGCGATCCGGTCCAACGAGCTGATCGCGTATCGCGTGACCAATTGGCCCAACATGCCCCTCGTGCCAGCGGCGCGGGAGCGGCAGTGGATGGACGATTCGCAACGCCGGTTCGCGTATCGATGCCTGCCGTTGCTGATCGCCAATCAGGCGGGGTGGTGGGTGCTCAACAGCCACCCCATCCGGGTGGTCTGGACCGGGGGGTGGGACCCGTCGTGCGTCAAGATCCAGTCACTGGACGGCTCGGCGACCATGCCTGCCAGCGGGCACTTCGGCGAAGGGGTGCTCACGTTCAACCTGCCCTATCTTTTCCGCACCGCCCCCGGATACAACCTGCACGTCCGCGGGCCGGCCAACCTGCCCAAGGACAGTATTCAGCCCTTGGAGGGGATCGTCGAAACCGACTGGACGATGGCTACGTTCACGATGAACTGGAAGTTCACCCGTCCTCATACACCGGTCGTTTTTGAAAAGGGCGAGCCGATCTGCATGGTCACGCCGGTGCAGCGCGGCATGCTCGAATCGCTGGAGCCCAAGATCCGCGACATCCGCGAGAACCCGGAACTGGAAAAGGGATTCCAAACCTGGTCGAAGGCGCGGACCGGGTTCATCCAGGCGTCGCGTCTGCCTCATACGCCGGAGTTCAAGGAGGGGTGGCAGAAGCACTATTTCCGCGGCGTCCACATCGAAGGCGGCTCGGCGCCCGAGCATCAATCGAAGCTCGACGTCAAGCCATTCGACGACCGCGGCCCGGCCCACTTCCCGCCGCTGCCCGACGCGAAGGCTCACCCGGAATCCCTCGAAGGGCTGGCCCGGTTGGGGGCCGGCACGGTGGACGTCAACTACGCGATGCAGCAGATTGGCTACTACGCGTTCCAGTACCTGCATCTGTACGCCTCATCGGCCCACGGCAGCCTGGTCGGCGCGCTGATGTGCCGGGCACTGTTCCCAAAGCTCGCCCGCGAGGTGCCTATGGAACGCCTCGGGCAGAAATGGGAAGAGCTGCGCTTCGCGCCGTTCGATGGGCTGGCGACCGAGGCGGCCGTCGCGACGTTCGCCAAAGCATGCGCCGAGGTGTCGGCCGACCCGAACGTGAAGGCCGGGTGGCAGAAGCTGTGGGAGCAGCACCTTCACAGGGTTCTGCCATCGCCGGAGGCCG
>DASXMX010000183.1:0-3013 GCA_036495445.1 Tepidisphaeraceae bacterium | reverse complement strand
CGATCCGGCCCACCGGGCGGGCCGTGATCGGCTCGCCGCGCCGGGAGCGAGCGAGGTCTTCGGCCAGCGCCGCTGCGGTTGCGTACCGCCGGGCGGGGTCCTTTTCCAGACACTTGAGGCAGATCGTCTCCAGGTCGCGCGGAACCTTCGCCCGCAGCCGGGAGGGGGGTACCGGCTCGTCGGACAGGACCTGCCGTTCGGTTTCGGTTGCCGTGCCGCCGCGGAACGGCGGACGCCCGGTCAGCATCTCGTAGAGGATGGCGCCCAGGCTGTAGATGTCAGTGGCCGGTCCCACCGTGCCGGCGCGCCCGGACGCCTGCTCCGGCGCCATGTAGCTGGGTGTGCCGATTCGCGTGCCGGCGCGCGTGAGGGAAGGCTCCTCGTCGCTTGGCTGAAGCGCCAGGCCAAAGTCCCCGACCTTCGGCGTGCCGTCGGCGGTCAACAAGACGTTGGCCGGCTTCAGATCGCGGTGGATGATGCCGGCGCGGTGTGCCGCATCGATTGCCTGCGCGATCACCTCCACCAGCGCGGCGGCCTTCGCCGGCGCCTGCGGGACGCCCGCGATGGCCTGGGCGAGGCTGCCGCCCTCGACCCACTCCATCGCAAAGTAGGGCCGCGATTCGTGCTCGCCGATCTCATACACCTGCACCACGTGCGGGTGCTGCAACAGGGCCACCGCCCTGGCCTCCCGCAGGAACCGGGCTCGCTCGACCCGTCCGGCGTAGGCGCCGCTCAGCAGCATCTTCAGCGCGACCCGCCGCCGGAGCACAAGGTCTCGGGCCCGGTAGACGATGCCCATGCCCCCGCGGCCCAGCACCCCCTCGACCTCGAAACCGGGGACGGAGGGCAGTTGCTCCGCTTCGCCTTCGCCTTCGCCTTCGCCTGCGTTTCTCCCGCCCCCGAACGGCGATGAACCGGCGGCGTCAACGGTTGGATCGGGAGACGGGTCCGCCGGAAAGAAGTCGGCGAGCCGTGCCTCCAGACGGCGACATTCCTCCCACCGCGTTCGGACGGCGGCGAGCATCTCGACATCGCCCCCGCACACCTGTTCGGGTGTCAAGTCGGAACTGAGCGCCTGCTCCAGCAGTTCCTGGACGCGAGTGCGGTTGATCATGGTGCACTCCCGAAAAGGCGCCGCCCCGAGCCGCGTTTGCCGGCGGCCGGGCCCGTACACGCGCCGCCGCGTCACGCATGTTGCGACGGGGGTGGGTCGGCGTCGGGCCCGAGGTCGCCGACCCGCTCGGCCAGCATGATCAGCGATCGCTTCAGTCGCCGCTGAACCGTCTTGGCGGACACGCCCACCAGCCGGGCCGCCTCGGACGTGCCCATCCCCTGGAGCCGCACGAGGTTGAACACCTCGCGCTCCTCTTCGTCCAGTTCGTCAATGGCGGCAAGGATGCGCGACAAGGTCGAGCCGGGCGCCGGCGCGTCAGGATCCGACGTGCGCGGTTCCGCCGCCGCCACACCCCAGGATTCGTGCAGCTCCATCATTGCCTGCCCCGCATCTAAGCGCCGGGCAAGGTCATTGAGTTCCCACCGCATGTGCTGGCTGGCCAGGGCGAAGAATTGACGCACGGTCGCAGGGCGGACCTGTCGCATCGCCTTGAGCATGCGTTCCACGACCGCGCTGAGCACCTCGTCGGAACTGAGATTGAGCGGCCCCTTCGTCAGGCGCGGATAACCGCGGTGCAGCAGATGAGCGCACAGCAAGCGCAGCCGATCGACCGACCGGGCGAGTAATTCCCGGATCACCGGCTCGGCCTCGGAGTCTCCCGATGCCTCGGCAAGATCGTCCAGGTAGCGCTGAATCACGGCCGAGGTGCGGCTTTCGTCCACGCGGCGGATCGTACCCAAGAATTCGCTAACCGGCCACCGTCGCAACGGGATTTGCGCGACTTGCGCCGTCGTGCTTACAGGCGATGAGCGTCGTCTCGGCGCCCCGGAGCGCCCCCGTCTGTCGCACCTCCACGCCTTGATCAATGTGCAGTCGGACACGGATGTGCGACGTCTATTTCGAGTCCTTTTCTAGCAGCAAGGCGCTCCGGCCGCCTGCAACATTCAACGAAGGAGAACACCGTGACGCAAAACAGTGCTCCACAACGAGGCACGTCAGAAACGCCCATCGTCAATCGTCGTCGCTTCTGCGGCGCCGCGGCGGCGGCCTTCGCCGCGGGACCGATCGCGCTTCTCGGCTCTTACAGGAGTTTGAACGCCATGACTGAAACGCTGACTGAAGTTGCCCCAAAATCGGATGGTGACAACACCATTCGCCCGTTCCGCGTCAATGCTCCCGAAGCGGATCTGATCGATCTGCAGAACCGCATCCGCGCCACCAAGTGGCCGGAACGGGAGATCGTTGCCGACGACTCGCAAGGCGTGCAGCTTGCGACGATGCAGGCGCTCGCCCGCTATTGGGCCGGCAATTACGACTGGCGCAAGTGCGAGGCGAGGCTCAACGCGCTGCCGCAATTCAAGACGGAGATCGACGGGCTCGACATTCATTTCATCCACGTCCGCTCGAAACACGAAAACGCGTTGCCGATGATCGTCACCCACGGATGGCCCGGCTCGGTCATCGAGCAATTGAAGGTCATCGATCCGCTGACCAATCCGACGGCCCACGGCGCAAGCGGCTCGGACGCGTTTGACCTGGTGATCCCGTCAATGCCGGGCTACGGGTTTTCGGGCAAGCCGACCGCCACCGGGTGGGGCCCCGTCCGAATCGCACAGGCCTGGGTCAAGCTGATGAAGCGCCTCGGATATACGAAGTATGTGGCCCAGGGCGGGGATTGGGGGAATTCCGTCACCGAGCAGATGGCCTTGATCGAGCCGCCGGAACTGCTGGGCATGCACACCAACATGCCCGCCACCGTACCGGACGACATCGCCAAGGCATTGCACGCCGGCGCCCCGTTGCCGGCGGACCTCTCGGCCGACGAGCGGCACGCGTGCGAGCAGCTCGACTACTTCTACAAGCACGGCCTGGGTTACGCCCTGGAGATGGCCAACCGCC
>DASXMX010000182.1:0-13506 GCA_036495445.1 Tepidisphaeraceae bacterium | reverse complement strand
TGCGCGGAGGCGGCTTCCCACCCGCTGCTGAGGTTGCGGGTGCGGAACCACCGACCCGCCACCAGGTAGTAATAGTAATTGTCGGCGGTGTCGTGAAAGAGCGGCGTCAGCGGGTTGTTCACGTACTGCAGCGTCGTGCCGGCGATCGGCACGAGCTTGGGCGGACCGTCGGTGACAATCAGCTCCGCCGGCTCGGTGCTGACGATCACCTTGGGGACTTGCTCGATCGGCTTGCCGGGCAGGTGCGTGCGGACGTCGTTCCAGTTCTCCGTCGCGGGCAGTTCGTAAAGGGCCGCCGGCAACGCTCTGGCCGGCTCCCATTTTCCGCCCTTGATGTCCGACGTCGTCAGCCAGGAGTCCTCGTCGAGCAGGTAATACTGCTTGCCGACCCGATCGTGCAGGATCGTCCAGTTGGTGTTGACGGCGAATTCGAGCTGCGTGTTCGGGACCGGCGCGAACTTGGGCTCGCCGGTGAAGATCTCCAGGATCGCGGCGGAATCGCTGTAATGCATCGGCGGCGGGGCGAGGCTCACTTCGACCGTCTTGGCCCCCATTTGCTCCTTCTTGAGTCCCGTCAGAATGCGATCGAGCGAGACGGCCACCACGCCCTGCGACGCCAGCGCCTCCTCAACGGTCGTCTGAAGCGCGCGCCGCTTCTCCTCGGTCTGCCCCGGGAAGCGGACGTCGAGCACCATGTTGCTCAGGAGGACGGTCCGCGTTTCCAGCTCGGTCGAGGTGCTCGCCCGGCCGGCGATGACGCCGTAGACCGGCTGTTTCGCGCCGGCCGGGGTCACCGCCGTCGCGGCGCGGAAATCGAGCTGCGTCCGGTTGTTCGTCCAATCGTCCACCTGCGGCTGATACACGACCACCGTCTGGCCCGCGTTCTCGAACGTGCGCGGCCAGCCGTTATCGGCTGGGGATTGACCCGCGGCGGGGGCCGTTGGGGTGGGGAATTCGACGGCCGCCGGCGGCGGTTGATCGTGGTGCGCACAACCGGCGCAGCAGATCAACAACCAGCCCAGCCCGATCGCCATCCGCTGAATTCGTCTGGAGGTCATGACGTCACCTTCCGTATCGAGCTACAACACCGGTCCGAGCATCGCGAGCGCGTTGTTCCATGCCCGGCGCGGCAGCGACCACGCCTGCACGGTTTGAACGTTGATTGGCCGGGCGGCGTCGATGTATTGCAGTTGCCGCGCGCGCAGCGCCGCGGTCGCAGCCGCGTCGTGAACGAGAATGTTGTTCTCGTAGTTCAGGTCGAAACTGCGACGATCCATGTTCGCCGAACCGAGCAGGGCGATTTCGCCGTCGACCGTCATTGACTTGGTGTGCAGCAGTCCGCCGACGTACTCATAAATCCGCACGCCGGCGACCAGCAGGTCGGCGTAATAGCTCCGGCTCGCGCCGGCCACGATCCACGAGTCGTTGCGCGCCGGGAAGACGATGGTGGTTGCCACGCCCCGGTACGCCGACGAGCACAACGCGTTCTGCAGCGACTCGTCGGGCACGTAATACGGGGTGGTGATGATGAGTTCGCGCCGCGCCGCGTAGATGAGCGACTCGAAGAGCTCCGGCATTGCGGAGAATCGCACCGTCGGGCCGGTGCCGATGACCTGGGCGACGAACCCCGCGCGCGGGGCGGCCAGCGGCTGACGCAACAGGTCGTCCAGGTCTTCGCCGGTCGCGCTCATCCAGTCGATGGCGAACAGGCGCTGGTTCTGGCGGGCGATCGGCCCGTCGAACCGCATGACCGCGTCGACCCACGGCGCGAACTTGGCCTTGACCCGGAATTCCGGGTCGGCGCAGTTCTGGCTGCCGCAGAAGGTGATCGCGTTGTCGATCACGACGATCTTGCGGTGATTGCGCAGGTCGACGCGACGGAACGGGGCCCGCAGCAGCGGATGACTGATGGACAGCGCCACGGCGGTCTTTACGCCAGCGGCCTGCAGCGAGCGCCAGAGATCGGACTTCAGCAGGGCGCGCGAGCCCATGCCGTCCACCATGGCCCGGCACGTCACGCCGCGGGTTGCCGCGCGCGTGAGTGCGTCGGCGATGCGAGCGCCGTTGCCGTCGTCGAGCCAGATATAGAACAGCACGTGGACGTGGTCCGTCGCGGCGTCGATGTCGGCCACCATCGCGCGGATCGAGGCGTTCGAATCCTCCATGAGCCGGGCCGAGTTGCCCGCGATCGGCTCAAAGCCGCTGATCGATCGTCCCACGCTAAACAGGTGCTCGCAGCGATCCGAGACCTTCACGCCGATGTTCGAAAGATCTTCCGGCGGGCTCGCCGCCGGCCGCGGCGTGCGGCGCTCGATCTCCCGCAGCCGCTCGACGCGCCGGCGACCGATGTTCACCTCGCCGAAGAAGACATAAGCAACGATCCCCACCAGCGGAACCGCAAGGATCACCGCCACCCATGCGATGCGCGACGCCGGCTCCCGGTGCGTTCGCAGCATGACCCGCGCCAGCACCGCCACTTCGACGGCCACGCCAATTGGGAAGATGACCGCAGGCAGGCTCATTTAGCACCAGGCCAGCCGACAGGCGCGGTTTACGCGGATCAGTCGAACGGGAAGATGCGGTTCCAATCGTCTTTCATGCTGATCACGGTCCAGCCGCGCTGTTTTGCTTCACTCATGAGCGAGTCGGAGAACGTTCCAATCTTTGAATCCGCGCCATACGCGAATTCGCGGCGGGCGTCGTCGTGATGCACCAGCATCATCAATCTCAACCCGCCGCCGGCTTCGGTCCATTCCAGCATCTGCCGGTCGCCGTCGGAGTTGCCGAATGCGGCAATCGGCACCCGGCCGATGTGCGAGTTGATCCCGACGGGCTTCCCCGCCTTGTCGTCAACGAAGTCGATCTCGGGCAAGCGCATCAACACGGGCTTGCCGTTTCGGATCTCGTATTTGGTCTTGATGCTGCTGCCCACGACCTGCTCGGGCGGGATGCCGTACACTTGTTCCACCCAGGGCCGCATGAACTCGATCCCGCCACCGGAGACGATGAACGTCTTGAAGCCGTTGGACCGAAGGTACGCGAGCAGCTCGAGCATCGGTTGATAGACGCACTGGGTGTACGGCCGCTTGAAACGCGGATGTCTTGCCCGGGCGACCCAGTCTTTGACAATCTGCTCAAAGTCGGCGGTGGACATGCCGGCGTGGGTGACCATGAGGATTTCGGCGACGGACTTCTCGCCGCCCGCCAATGCCGCCGTGACGTCCCCCCTGAGCAGCGAGGCGAAAGGTTCCTTCTCCTTCCACTCGGGGTGGTCCGGCGCCATGGCCTTGATGCGATCTATTGCGAATCGCATCTGGAAGTAAACGGGTTGCTCGCACCAGAGCGTGCCGTCGTTGTCAAACGTGGCGATCCGCTCGGCGGGGGGCACGTAGTCGGGAGAGCCCTCCTTCGTCACCTTCCCGATAAAATCGACGATCGCCTTCCGGGCCGGCCCATCGTTCCAGGAGGGCAGCGGATCCTGCCCGCGCGCGACGGCTGCCAACACAATCGCGACCCAAATGAAAGCAATGAGGGGGGACCTGCGGATCGGTTTCATGTGTGTACTCCTTCGCGAGACCTGGCCTTAGGCGGCGGTGAGGTCGAACACGAAGTTGCGCCCGGGTGGGCCACCCGGCGACGTCGTTGCACACGGTCGCCGGATTCACTGCGCCAACTCCCAACTCTTGAGTTTCTCGCGAGCTGTCCCGAAGTTGCCGAGATGGTAAACCCCGACGCCAACCGGAGAGAACGTGAACGCGTCAAACTTTTCTTCGAGCATCTTTCGAAGGTAATCCTGGGGCGCAATGCCGATCGTGACATGTGGATTGAATCGCTTACCGCTCGCTTCGGGTACAAAGGTTGCCACATAGTCGATCGTTGGCTGGTTGATCTCGGGATGTTCCTTCGGCGCGGAGAACGCCGCCGCAGTCCCCTTCTCCACGGTATACGGGGCGACTGCGTTGATCAGTTTTTGTTGGTAGCGGAGGAGGTCATCGGTCGGCTCGATGACGATTCCGGCAAGGCCAATGTCCTTCGCGGGGATGTAGTAGTACTTGTACGCCTTCAGCTTCCAGGTGGTCGGCTTCTCCTCGGCCAGTATCTTGTCGACGGCTTCGTACACCTTGTCCAGGTCTTCGATCTTCACATAGCGTTGTAGACACGAGATGTGCGGATGATGTGTCTCGTCCAAGGCGAATCCGTCGGGAAATACCTTACGCAGGCGATCGTTGTCGGCCCGCGCGTGCGTGACCATTGTCGCGTCAGGTTCAAGCACAATATCGATTGCCGTGACTCGGTTGGGCTCATCTGCCGGCGCGGATTGAGCAGTTCCGAACAGCAAGGCCAGGCAGCTGATGGCGAGCGCGGCAAAGAGCTTCCGGAATCTACTCATTGTGGCCTCCAGTTAGTTCGAGTCGTTGAATCGCGGGCCGCCCTTGCGAGCAACCCGCGTCACTCACAATCGAGTCGCAGATCAGTCGCCGCCCGGAATCGCCGCCGGGAGGTTCTGCGGGTCCAACGCGGGCACCGGGTTCTCCGGGTTCTGGAGGTTCGGGATCAGGTCGTTCGAGGCCCCGCCGGGGAACCGGCGGATGTTCGGGTACTTGATGATCGATTTGTCAAAATCGATGAGCGCCTGGCTATAAAGACCTGCACCCCAGCCGTTGTCTTCACCCGCATATCTTCCCGGCGAGGTCGTCATGATCCGGGAGGGCGCCGCCCCGTTGAACGTCATGTCGTATTTCTCATAGGGGTCCATCGTGAGGTTATAGATGGCGGGCACCGACCCCAGATCCTGGCTGGGGCCCAGCCATGAGTCCTTGGCGGTTGACATCATTTTCCATGCAATGCTCACCCACGGCTCCGCGGAATCGCCCGCCAGATCGACGCGGACGGCATGGAGATACTCCCCATTGATGTAAATCCAGGACCGGCGCGCGGAGTGCTGAGCCTTGCCGAGGATGTACGCGCTGTTATCGATGCTGTCGAAATAGATCGGCTTGCCGTCGTTGTCCTTCCATTCGCCATGGGGCGGCGGCGTGAGGCCGGCCATCGCGGCCAGCGTCGACCAGCAGTCGATGTGCGACATCATCTCGCCATACTGCGCGCCGGCCGGGATATGGTTCGGCCACGACATGATGGCCGGCACGCGCCAGCCGCCTTCAAACGCGGTGCCTTTCTCGCCGCGGAACGGCGTGGTGCCGGCGTCGGGATACGCGTCCAACCATGCGCCGTTGTCGGCCGTCAGGATCACGATCGTGTTCGGGGCGTCGGCGCGGATTTCATCCAGGACTTTTCCGATGTCGGCGTCCATCTCCATGAGCGAATCGGAGTAGTCGCCGAGGTGCGATTTGCCCTGGAAATCCGGCGCCGCGTGGGTCGGGTTGTGCATCTTGATGAAATTGACGTCCATGAAGAACGGCTTGTCCCCCTTGGCGTGCTGCTTGATGTAGTTGACGGCGTTCTCCGCCTGCCGTTCGTCGATCGTCGCGAACGTGTTGTAGTTGATGACGCCCATGTTCTTGGCGGGTTGCCCGGCCGCGCCCTCCCATTCGCTCAGGTTCATCACCGAATCGTAAATCTTCTCGAATTCGGGGTTATACGACGGGAACCAGGGGTGGAATCGGGGCGAGGTGTCGTTGTAGGTGTACGCGCCGGCGTAATAGGCAGCGAAGTTCTTCATCTCGTCGAAGCCGTGCTGGGTGGGGTAGGCGTCGGGCGTGTCGCCCAGGTGCCATTTGCCCGAGAAGTACGTCGAGTAGCCGTTCTTCTGGAAGAATTCGGCAATCGTCGGCGTCCGCTTGGTGATGTGGTTCCGGTCGCCGGGCGCCACGACGATCGACAGCGCGGTTCGGATCGGGATGCGGCCGGTGATCAGCGACGCCCGGCCTGCGGTGCAACTGGCTTGTCCGTACCAGGAGGTAAACACGGCGCCCTCCCGGGCCATGCGATCGACATAGGGGGTGGGATGGCCGAGGGCAGCGCCGCCACCAGAATAGCAGCCGAAGTCGTTCCATCCGGTGTCGTCCGTCATCAGGATGACGATGTTGGGCCGCCTCGCTTCCGGCTCGGCCGCCCGCGCCTGAGGCGGCATTGCCGCGGGCCGTCCCACAACGAATGCGAGCGCCGCGCCCGCAACGAGAATCGTGGATCTCGTCCATCTGCTTTGCATGCACATGGCCTATTCCTTTCTGTGAGGACGTGTGCGGAGAGGGTCCGAGCGGCCCGGAGAACAATCCCCATGCCCGCCTTATGGCCACCTGATGAGCTTCGATTGACCACGCCCATCGCAATTTTGATCTGACAGATTTGAGCAAGTTCATGCAAAAACCTCCAATCGCTTGGGTTTCCTCCAACCGGTTGGTGGAGGAACGACTGGCGGTACGCCGGAGGTCCGCGGGTTTGCAGGCCGAATAACGGGCCCGCGGTTGGCATCAGGTTTGAACCGAAGCCACGCGTTCAAAGGCGGGTTCTTTGCGCGTTGGCAGGGCGGGCCGCACCATTAGTTCGGCCGCGACGCGTCTACCGCCGGGCTTTGTCCCCGCCGTGAACATCCCGGAACCATTGAGGTGTCGATGAACTCTCGAATCCGCGACCGGAAACGTCCGGCGGCTCGAAGGGCCGCGGCGCAGCAGCCTCTTGGCGGGGGGCTGCTCAGGTGGCTCTCGGGCGGCGCAATCCTCGCCGCGGTCGTCCTCTGCGCCTACGGGTGGAAGACGTCGGGTCGCCAGGCGACCGCCGCCAAATCCGAAGCGGTGCCCAAATCCGGCGCCGCGTCGCAGAGCGGCATGCGATGGATTCCCGGCGCGGAGTACGTCATGGGGACCGACGACCCCAAAAGCCTGCACAACGAGCGGCCGGCCCACCGCGTGCGGGTCGACGGGTTTTGGATGGACGTGCACGACGTGACGAACGGCGAATTCCGCCGGTTCGTCGACGCGACCGGGTACGTGACGACCGCCGAGCGCAAGCCGCAGTGGGAGGAAATCCGCAAGCAGCTCCCGCCGGGAACGCCCAGGCCAGACGACGCGATGCTGGTGGCGGGCGCGCTGGTCTTCACGCCGACCGATCATGCGGTGGACCTGCGCGACCTGTCCCAATGGTGGCGGTGGGTGCCCGGCGCGAGTTGGCGGCACCCGCATGGGCCGGGATCAGATATCGCCGGCAAGGACGATTACCCGGTCGTGCAGGTTTCATGGGACGACGCCGGTGGGTATGCGAAATGGGCGGGCAAGCGGCTGCCGACGGAGGCCGAGTGGGAATACGCCGCCCGCGGCGGGAAGTATGGGACCCGATACTACTGGGGAGACGAATTCCGCCCCGGCGGGCGGTTCATGTGCAACACGTTCACCGGCCTGTTCCCGGTGAAGGACACGGGCGAGGACGGCTTCGCCGGCCCGTCGCCGGTCGGCGCGTTCCCGCCCAACGGGTACGGGCTGTACGACATGGCGGGGAACGTCTGGCAGTGGTGTTCCGACTGGTACCGCGCCGACATGCATGCGCAGAACGCGCAAACCGACTGCTGCGTCAACCCTGCCGGGCCAAGTGAGAGCCTGGACCCCAACGAGCCGTACATGCCCAAGCGGGTGGTGAAGGGCGGCTCGTTCCTCTGCAGCGACAGTTACTGCGAGAGCTACCGCCCGACCGCCCGCCGCGGCACCCCGCCGGACACCGGCACGAATCACACCGGGTTCCGCTGCGCGAAGTCGGCTGAGCCGAAGGAGGTGAACTGACCCACTTTGCCGCGAGTTCACCCCGTTCTCCAATCCATCGGAGGTCAGCCATGAAGCCACGAAGGAAGCTCCTTCGCTTTGGCCTGTCGCCGCTGGCGGCGGGTCTCGTGTGTCTCTGCCTCGCCGCGTCCGCCTTCGCCGCCGACAACAAACGGCCCAACATCCTTGTGATCATGGGGGACGATGTCGGGTGGTTTAACGTCGGTGCATACCACCAGGGGATCATGTCCGGCAAGACGCCGAACATCGACCGCCTCGCCCGCGAGGGGATGCGGTTCACCGACTATTACGCCGAGGCGAGCTGCACGGCGGGCCGGGCCAACTTCATCACCGGCGAAATCCCGCTCCGCACCGGCCTGACGACGGTCGGCCAGGCGGGCGCCGACGTCGGAATCCCAGACCAGGCCTGCACGATCGCCACGGCCCTGAAGGAGCAGGGTTATGCCACCGGGCAGTTCGGGAAGAATCACCTCGGCGATCTGAACAAGTACCTGCCGACCGTGCACGGGTTCGACGAGTTCTTCGGCTACCTGTACCACCTCGACGCGATGTCTGATCCGTACTGGTACTCGTTCCCGAACGACATCGCCTACTACAACGAGCACGGGCCTCGGAGCATCGTGCATAGCTACGCCGAGCCCACCGAGGACCCGTCCGACCAGCCGCGGTGGGGCAAGGTCGGCAAGCAGAAGATCGAGGACGAGGGGCCGCTGGCGCCGTTCCCGGACATGTCGAACGTGCCGGAGATGCACGATATCGCCATCCCGCACAAGTACGACATGACCACGTTCGACAACGTGCTGGTCAAGGCGTCCTGCGACTTCATCGACCGGGCGAAGCAGGAGGGCAAGCCGTTCTTCGTCTGGCACAACACGACGCGGATGCACGTGTGGACCTTCCTGTCGCCCAAGTACCGGGCGATGATGAACAGCAAAAGCAACTATGGCCGGGAGGAGGCCGGCATGGCCGAGTTGGACGACAGCGTCGGCGAGCTTTTGAAGCACCTGGACGACATCGGCGAGGCCGAAAATACGATCGTGATCTTCACGACCGACAACGGGGCCGAGGTGTTCACCTGGCCGGACGGCGGGATGACGCCGTTCAAGGCGACCAAAGGCACCGTGTTCGAGGGCGGATTCCGGGTGCCGTGCCTCATCCGCTGGCCGGGGCATGTCAAGCCGGGCTCGGTGGAGAACGGAATCTTCTCGGGGCTCGACTGGTTCCCGACCCTGCTCGCGGCGGCGGGCAACCCCGATATGACCCAGCAACTGCTCAAGGGCGTGAAGCTCGGCGACCGCGAGTACAAGAACCACCTCGACGGCTACAACCAGATGGACGTGCTTACCGGCACCGGCCCGTCCAAGCGGCACGAGATCTTCTACTTTGGCGGGCCCCACCTCGGGGCCGTCCGCATCGACGACTTCAAGTTCCAGTTCTACCAGCAGCCCGAGGGCTGGCCGGGGCCGAAGGTCACGACGGACATGCCGACCATGGTCAACCTTCGCCAAGACCCGTTCGAACGCACGCCATCCGTCGGCGGCCAGAGCGTCAACGACCTGGGCGGAGGGTACATGAACGATTTCTACGCCCGCGAGTTCTGGCGATTCGTCCTGGTCCAGCGGGAGGTCAAGAAACTCGCTGAGACGGCCATCGACTACCCGCCGATGCAAGATCCGGCGTCGTTCAACCTGGACGAGGTCAAGAAGCAGATCGAGAGGATGGTCAAGCAGCACGAAGGGGAGTGATCGTTGTCCCAAGCTGCACGGGCGGCCCAAGGGGCCGCCCGTGCGTTTCATTCCCCGCGCGGGGGCGATTGGAGTTCCAATGACAATCGTGAATTCGACGGACTGGACGCGCCGGGGGCTCGGTTTAGGCGTGGTCGGGTTGATGATCGTCGTATCGTTCGGCCTGAGTCGCCATGGCAAACGATACGAAATGAGGGAAAGCGGGTGACGTCATGACCGCATCCATCACCACAAAGGAGGCAAAGCCCGGCTTCAAGGCGAGACTGAAGAAGGAGGCCAAATCGATGTTCCTCCTGTTCCTTTACCTCGCCCTGCTCCTGGGCTCGTTCACGACCTACCGACGGCTGCTGCTGGCCCAGTATCACATCACCTACCTGCACTACGGGTACGCCGTGATCGAAGCGCTCGTGCTGGCGAAGGTGATCCTCATCGGGCGGCTGCTGCAGATCGGGTCGCGGCGGGTGAGCCGCCCGCCGTTGATCTGGCCGACGCTCTACAAGACGCTCTGCTTCGGCCTTCTGATCGTCGTGTTCAATGCGCTGGAGTACTTTGTCGATGGCCTTTGGCATCGCGACACCCTCAGGGGAATCGTCGCCGATTTCTTCCGACTCGGCGAGCGGGAGATCCTTTCGCGGGTGATCGTGATGGTCGTCGCGCTGGTGCCGCTGTTCGCGTTCTGGGAGGCCGACCGCGCCTTGGGTGAGGGGAAACTGCTTGCCCTGTTCTTCCGGCGCGTCGACGTGTCGATGAAGGAGTCGCCCGCCAAGATCCCCGCATCCGCGTGACTCGATCGGTTGGTTCTAAAACAGGCTCTTGAACACCCGATCGACGAGTTGTTCCAACGGGACCATCGTTAGCACAAGCGGCGCGAAGGGGAGGAGGGTCGCAACGCCCAATCGAACGACCGCCTGCCGGCCGAAAGGCAGGCCGTTCATGCCGCGGATGATTTCGTAGCTGTTGCCCAGGTCGGCCAGCGACTGGATGTCGCCGGTGCCGAGCAGCGGCTCGCCGGGCTCGCGCTGGCCGTCGAGCCACTTCTGCTCGAACGCGCGGGTGTAATCGCTGCCGAATTTGCCGAACTCGATCAGCCCGCGACGACGGCAGGCCATGATGTTGGGAGCGAAGACCAGCAGCGGCCCAAGGGCCAGCAGCATGAATAGCAGCAGCATGCCCAGGATCTCGAGGCGGAACATCGGGAGCTTGGCCCCCTCGTAGAAAATGCGGTTGGCGAACAACCCGGCCATCAGCAGGCTCTGGGCAACGAGCACCGGCGTGATCGCGTACGCGCTGCCCTGCAGGAATTCCAGGCCGCCCGCCCGATCGGGGTGCGTTGCAACGAGTCGCAGGGGCAGCCGCGAGACGCGTACGAGAAAGACGAACCACAGGATCAGGCGGTAATACCAGCGGAACAGGATGAACCGGAAGATCGTCATGCTCACGAACGCGTAGTAGACGCCCGGCAGCGTGAGGCGAGAACCCTCCGCGGTCGGCTCGGCGTACCACGTCGCGCTCTGCAACGCGATGTGGCGCCGCCAGATCATTTGGCCGATCGTGACGACCAGGGTCAGCAACACGACCTCGGCCCAGACGGAGTTGCGCCACCGCTTGGCGGACAGCATGATCCGGTCGAATGCCGCTTCGGTGTCGGGGGTGATGATCCTCCGATTCTCGAATTCAAAGAGGATCCGGCGGATCCGCTGATGAACGAGCACCTCGGCGAAGATCAGCAGCGGCAGCGACGCCAGGAAGCGGACGTAGGCCTCGATATCCAATAGGAATGGAACGCGTGCCCCGCCCCAGGCCCGGCCCGAGGCGAGGCTGAGGAGCAGCAGCGGGAACCAGGTGAACAGCGAGATGACCACGACCCGTCGGCCCAGCAGGTCCAGCGGCGGCCGAACGATCCGCGCCCGCAGGTACAACTGATAGAGCGGCCCGCCAAGCGTGACGGAGAAATCGGACAGATCCTGGAGGGTGGCCGCGTGAATTCGGCTCTCGCCCGGGCTGTCCGCCAGCGAAGACGCGCTGTCCTCAACCTGATTCATTGTGCCAGTCATAGCCTAACTCCGAACCGGAAATCGAAAGCATTGTAGCAAAACGCCGAAAGAGATCCGGAAATTGTTGGGCGCGAGCATGGGAGAACTCGCGATTTTGATCCGGGTCGTTGGCAAAAACGCGATACGATGGTAAGCGGCGGGACGAGGCGCTCAGCCGCGGTTTTTCGGAATTCGGTCATGCCCCGCGGCGCCCGCTGACGAATCGGGGATCCCGCCGATCGCGCGATCCAGGAGCGCAACATGAAATCGAATGAATGTCCGGTCCGGATTCGTTCGCGCCTCCCGTGGCCTGCGCTCGTCGTCACGCTGCTCGGCCTCGTTGCCGGCGGCTGTGCCGCCCAGCCGAAGAGCACGCTGACACCCGAAGCACTGAAGAATGTGGCCGTCACGCAGGACCAAATGCGACTGCGGATGCGGTCGCTGGTGGACCCCACGTGCGGGCTGCTCCAGCAGACGGCCGATTCGATCATCGCCGGCACGACCGACCGCAAGGTTCAGTTGGCGGCGCTGACGTGGCAGATCGAGGGCGTCCCCGCCTTGCGTGAAGCGCTTTATCAGCCGGAGCCGATCATCGCGGGCATCGACGCGCTAACACTGTGCAACCAGATGGCCGACTACTTCGAGACCGGCCCCGGCAAGGCGGCGCTCGGCCCGGCCAGTGCGCGGGCAGCGCAATCCTGCCGCCGGATGGCCGACCAGGTCGCCCAAGCGCTGATCTCGACCACCGTCACCGGTGATATCCCCAGGGTTCGGGCGTTTGCAACCAAGTGGGCGAAGGAACATCCCATTCAGCACGCCATCGCCGAACGCGAGTCCGTCCTCGCCCATTTGACCGAGTACGAGAATGCCGCCGGGCTTTCCACCACCGAGACCGTCGCCGCGCTCAACACGACGGTGGACGATTTGAACCGGAAGCTGGACGTCTACAGCGAACAGCTCGTCCGCCAGGTGCGGTGGGAAGTCGAGCGGTTCAAGCTGCAATGGGTGGCGGAGCTGCGGCTCGACGAAGCAATCCCGCTCGCCGAACGCGCCGCCAAGTCCGCCGAGCAGGCGGCCGTCGCCGTCGACCGCCTGACGCCCGGGCTCGAACGGTCGCTTGCGGTCGCCCAGGATGCGCCCAAGCTCGTTGCGTCCGAACGCGAAGCCGCCCTCAGCGCTGTCCACGGCGAACTGGATCGAACGCTTCAGTTTGTGGACGGCCAACGCGTCGCTGCACTGGATCAATTGAGCAAGGAACGCGGCGTAGCGATCGGAGAAATCAACGACATCGTCGTTCAGCAGCGCAAGCAGCTCGCCGTGGACGCGGATCAAATCGCCGCCCGGCAGATCGACTACGCCGTGCGGCAGGTCACCCGCCTGTTGACCCTGGCCCTGACGGCGGTCCTGCTGATGGTGCTGGTCGGCGTCCTCCTCGTGCGCGGCCTTCACGCCCGGCGTCGAGGCGAAATCCCCGCCGAACGTGTTATGTCGCGCGACCTGACGGGCCGGACGCGGGAAGTCGCCGCCTCGGACGCATCCGCGTTAAGATCGGAACCCCCTGTGACTCCGCGGGCTCAACGACGAGTGCCCTGAATCGGCCGTTGGGAGCCGCGCGACGCTTCGCATTTCCTCTATGTATCAAATTACTGCTTAGGTAAATGGCAAAATAAATAATAACATTCGTGTTCTTCATTGAGTGTTGCAGCGGCGGGCGCTTGGCTGCGAGGTCCAACAGGAGGAGTCCGATGAACGCCGAGCAGATTCGACTTGAAGAGGCGCGCGACCGGCAGGTGCCATGGCGGCGGTGGGGGCCGTACCTCAGCGAGCGCCAATGGGGCACCGTTCGCGAAGATTACAGCGAAAGCGGCAACGCGTGGGATTACTTCACCCACGACCACGCCCGCTCCCGCGCCTATCGCCGCGGCGAGGACGGCATCGCGGGGATCTGTGATGACCAGCAGTACCTCTGCTTTGCGCTGGCCCTGTGGAACGGAAAGG
>DASXMX010000181.1:0-7800 GCA_036495445.1 Tepidisphaeraceae bacterium | reverse complement strand
CCCCCACCACAGTATGCCCCTACATGTCGTCGTTGGCGTGGACCTGCGCGAGGGCATTGGCACCGGCCATCGCCTTGGCGATGCCAGCGATGAAGTACCGCTTGCGGACAGCGGGCGCCCGCGCCTTAGTGCGGGTGTAGTGTTCGTCGGCCAGGATCAGGATTTG
Source organism: Tepidisphaeraceae bacterium (assembly GCA_036495445.1). Lineage (GTDB taxonomy): Bacteria > Planctomycetota > Phycisphaerae > Tepidisphaerales > Tepidisphaeraceae > DASXMX01. The sequence continues at coordinate 7,634 of DASXMX010000181.1, read as the reverse complement.
TTCCGCCAGTTGATCGGCGGCGTCCCGCTCCTCGGGCGTGAGCTCCACCTGCTGGTGCAAATCCGTCGCGCCCCACTGGGCCTTGGCAAGCAGCCGCAACGTTTCCTCGTCAAACATAGTGAACGATTCTAGCACCCGGACGAGCGTAGGCGATTCTATTTCCGGGTGGCACGGACTCCGTGCCACCCGATCCAATCGCGACCAAGAAGCGACAACGGGCCGCCCGTTGGGGCGGCCCGCTGACGGGGGCACTGGTGTCGTCAATCGGTCAGACGGCCGCGGCGTTTCGCCGCAGCTTGAGGAAGGCGCCGATGGCCGTCAGCATGCCAAGGCCCGTCCACGCGGCGGAGGGCAGCGGGACGGCGGTGGTGGTGGCGGCCAGGCCCAGCGTCACCGACCCGCTGCTCGCCGGCCCCTGAAGAGCCGCGAAGGGCAGCTCGCTGGCGAGATTGAACGTCGGCAACCCGTCCATTTCCGTCGCGATGCTCAGGCTGTATTGATGATTCGCCAGCAGCGTGCCGGTCAGGCTGCCGGAGAGCGAGTTGTTCCCGTTGCCGCCTTCGTTGCCGAGCGCGAGCGTCTCGCCGCTGACGTCGAAGCTGTTCTGCAGGTTGTTGAAGAGTGGTGCGTCGGTCGTCAGGTCGGTCAGGTCGACCGAGAACGAGTGGAAGCTGGACGAGCCGGTTTCCGTGTTGCTGCCGGACAGGTTGTAAGAGAGGTCGGCGCTGGGCGTGAAGACGAGCTGCACATTCCCGCTGGTGAAGTTGAACGGTTCGATGAGCTTGGCGCTGAAATTCGCGAGAAACGAGCTGTCCGCCAGGTTCACCTGAACGGCGCTCGATCCGGAGACGTCGTTGGCCGTCGTCGTCCTGTCGTAGGGGATGGTCGAGGGGTTGTCGGTGGCATTGGTGCCGATCTCGATGCTGCCCGCGTAGGCGTTCACCGAGCTGGACGGGTCAATCGAGAGACCCGCCATCGCCCGCGACGCCAGCAGAATCGACGCGGCGGCCAGACCCAGACCCATCACGATTCGCGAACGCAGCGATCGCATCTTCGTCGCTCCAATATGTGTGAAGGCGAATTGCCCCGATGCAAGCCGCCGGTATTTCCGACGGCTCGATGACTCAGTCTTCCCCACAAATTCGCGTCCGTCAAAACACGGATTTCGGATGGCAATTGGCGGGAAGTTTTCGGTTCGGTGCGGGAAAACCAAAGGCCCCGGGCATGGGAGAAGGGCGTATATTCGAGGTTGTCGGACCTTCGGTTGCGATGGGAGGCCCTATGACGCGGCGATTCCGTGGGCTGGAGCGGGGAGGACCGGCGGCATGCCGCCGGCTATATGGGGTGTTCGTGATTGTCGCGTGCGCGCCGGCCTGGGCGGGGAACTGGCCGGCATGGCGGGGGCCGGAGGGGACGGGGGTGGCGCACGATGCCGGCGTGCCGTTGAAGTGGAGTGACCGGAAGAACGTCCGCTGGCGGACGCCGTTGCCGGACCGCGGGAACTCGACGCCGATCGTCTGGGGCGATCGCGTCTTCGTCACGCAGGCGCTTGAGAAAGAGAACCGCCGGACGCTGATGTGCTTCAACCGCACCGACGGCAAACCGCTGTGGCAGTCGGGGATCACCTGGACCGAGCGCGACCCGACCAACGGACAGAACCCGTATTGTTCGCCTTCCCCCGTGACCGACGGCCAGCGCATCATCGCCTATTTCGGCTCGCCCGGCCTCTACTGCTACGACTTTGCGGGCAAGGAACTGTGGCGCCGCGACACCGGCAAGGTGGACTCTTGGCAGGGGAGCGGCTCGTCGCCAATCCTGTACCAGGACCTGTGCCTCCTGAACGCCGGGCCGGGAACCCATGCCGCACTGATCGCCTGCGACAAGGCCACCGGCGAGCTCGTTTGGCAAGTCGCGCCGCCGAAAATGCCGGGCGGCGCGGCCCCTGGCGCGCCGCCGCCAGCCCATAACGGGTTCGACGGCGCAATGATGTCGGCCGACCCGACCGGCGAGGGCGGGTTCCTCGGATCGTGGGCGACGCCGTTGATCGTGAAGGTGGGCGATCGCGACGAGCTGATCGTCATCCATCCGCACCGGGCCGCCGGGTATGAGCCGCTGACGGGCAAGGAGATCTGGCGATGCACAGGGCTGCCCGACCAGGCCTTTGCCTCGCCCGCGGTGGGCAAGGGCGTGCTCGTCACGACCGGCCACCGCATGGCCGGCGGGGGGACGCGCGTCACCGCGATCCAATTGGGCGGCACCGGCGACGTGACCGCGACCGCCCGCCTCTGGCAGACCGACCTGCCCAAGGAGTGCATCGGCTCGGGCGTGATCGCCGCCGGCCGCGTATTTCTCGTCACGCAGTTCGGCTCCGTTGTCTGCCTCGATCTCGCGACCGGCAAAAAGGTGTGGGAGAAACGCCTCAGCGGCCAGGGCACGCTCGGCGGGTCGTGGTCGTCGATCGTGCTGCTCGATGACAAAATGTTGATCCCCAACCATTCAGGCGAGGTGTTCGTCCTCGCCGCGGCGCCGCAGTTCGAGCTGCTCGGCATCAACTGGGCCGGCGAGGAGACGACCTGCGCCTCGCCGGCGATCGCCGACGGTGAACTGTTTCTCCGTACCTATAAGGCACTCTGGTGCTTCGGCACGGCCGAGCCCGCCAAGTGATCATTGATTCACTGTGAAAGGCCATTTCGTTTCCGGGATGCGGTGACTGCGCCATAAGCACGGGCCATTCGGGCGGGGTACGCCGACGTTCTTTCATGCTGCGCGGGCCGCGAAGGCATCGCGACCCTTCGATCAGGCGATCAAGTCAAGAAAACCAGGCGACGGTGTTCGCGCGGCCGCCGGTTTGCGAGTCAGGCCGCGCGGCAGGCGTGGCGTGCCCATTCCGGCGGTCGCCTGCCGGGCGAGCGAGCCATACACCGTGGCTTGCTACGCCATCAGCAGGAGGAATGTCATGACACTTACGGAGCAGCGCGGGACGCCGACGCGGCTTGGGACCGACACCGTCGGCTCAATGGGTCAGGGGAACGCCGGAGCCATGCAGGCACAACAGCAACAATCCTATGAGAACGTCGGCCTCATCGAACGCCTTGTCTCTGTCGCGGCGGGGGCCGTGCTGGCGTCGTTCGGCCTCGGCCGCCGCAGCATCCCCGGGCTGCTCGCCGCCGGGATGGGCGGCATGATGGTCTATCGTGGCGCGACCGGCCACTGCCCGATGTACGGCGCGATGGGGCTCGACACCGCCCACGAACAGGGCGAGCGCACTGCCGAAGATGAAATCGCCGAGCATGGGATCCACATCGAGCAGTCATTCCTGATCAACCGCTCGGCTGAAGAGCTTTACCAGTTCTGGCGAAACTTCGAGAACCTGCCGAAGTTCCTCACGCACATCGACCGGATCGAGGTGCAGGGCGATCGCCGCTCACACTGGGTCGCCCGCCTGAGCCGACTGGCCGGCGGGAACATCGAATGGGACGCCGAGATCACCCGGGACGAGCCCAACTCGCTGATCGCCTGGCGATCGCTGTCCGGATCGGACATCGACACGGTCGGTGAGGTCCGCTTCAGCAACGCGATGGGCGACCGCGGGACGAAGATGCACGTCGTCATGAACTTCGTGCCCCCGGCCAGCGCCGTGGCCGGCATGTTCCCGACGCTCTTCAACAAGGCCACCCGTCGCATGATGCGGACCGACCTGGGCCGGTTCAAAGCCCTGATGGAAGTCGGCGAGATCCTCACTCTCGACGGCCAGCCGCGCGGCACCTGCACGGGCCATGGCACGCGATATCACGAGGACTGAATCGGACGGAACAAACAACTCACTCGGCAAGAGGAACAATCATGAAAGCCCTGGTTTGGTGCGGCCCGTATAAGGTAAAGGTCGAAAACGTCCCGGAACCCAAGATCCTCAACAAGCGTGACGCGATCGTCCGCATTACTTCCACCGCCATTTGCGGGTCGGACCTGCACCTGGTGGACGGGTTCGTCCCGTTCATGAAGCCGGGTGACATCCTCGGGCACGAGCCAATGGGCATCGTCGAGGAGGTCGGCCCGGACGTGGACCAGGGCAAGGTGAAGGTCGGCGACCGCGTCGTCGTCCCGTTTCCGATCGCCTGCGGCCAGTGCTTCTTCTGCCGCCGCGAGTTGTATAGCTGCTGTGACAACACCAACCCCCGCGCCTACCTCGGCCAGGAAATGCTCGGCCACGCGACGGCCGGGATCTTCGGCTACTCGTGGCTGACCGGCGGGTTTGCCGGCGGGCAGGCGCAATTCCTCCGCGTCCCGCTGGCGGATGTGAACTGCCAGGTCATGCCGGAGGAGATTCGCGACATGCCCGACGAGAAGCTCCTGTTCCTCTCCGACATCTATCCCACCGGTTTCATGGCGATCGAACATTGCAACGTGCAGCCGGACGACACCGTCGCGATCTGGGGCTGCGGCCCGGTCGGGCAGTTCGCGATCCGCAGCGCAATGCTATTGAACGCGGGCAGGGTGATCGCGATCGACGACGGCCGGAGGGTCCCCGAGCGCCTGCAGATGGCCCGCGACGCGGGGGCGATCACCATCGACCACCGCAGGGAATCCGTTTACGATCGCCTGCTCGACCTGACCGGCGGCATCGGGCCGGACGTCTGCGTCGACGCGGTCGGCATGGAGGCGCACGGCTCCACGCCGCTCGAAACCGCCTACGACAAGGTCAAGACGATGACGCTCATGGAGACCGAGCGGCCCGCCGTCATTCGCCAGGTGATCAACTGCTGCCGCAAGGGCGGCACCGTCTCGATCCCGGGCGTCTACGGCGGCATGTCCGATAAGATCCCCATGGGCGCGCTGATGAACAAGGGCCTGACGATCAAGACCGGCCAGACCCACGTGCACAAGTACGTCCCCCGCCTGCTCGACTACGTCCGCCAGGGCAAGATCGACCCGAGCTTCGTCGTCACGCACCGCATCCCGCTCAGCGACGCCCCGCGCGCCTACAACATCTTCCGCGAAAAGCAGGAAGGCTGCATCAAAGTCGTCCTCGACCCGGCGGCGTAGGGCATCCATCGAAAGGAAGAATTAACCACAGAGACACGCGGGACAAAAAAAAGAGAATTAGCCACAGATGGGGCGCAGAGGCACACAGATGAAATGCAGATCTGAAATCTGAAATCCGAAATTCCCTTTTTATCTGTGTCCGTCTGTGTGCATCCGCAGCATCGCCACGCCGTGGGGTTCGACGGTCGCGCGAATGACACCGTCCGTGATCGGCTGCGAGTCGCCGGTCCAGAGGTCGCGGGCCTCGAAGGCGGATTTGTCGAAGCCCAGTTCGGCCGTGGTCACGCGGATTTCGGCGGGGGCATCGCCGCGGTTGAGCAGGGCGACCGCCTCGCCGTCGGTCAGCCGCTTGGCGAAGACCTGCACGTCACCCTCGTTGCGGATGCGCTGCCCGGCGACGCCGAGCGGGTCCTGGTTGATCGCGATGACCTCGCGATTGATCAGGATCGATTTGCTCTCGTCGCTCAGGTGACGCAGGTCGGTGCTGATGAACAGCGGGGCGTTCATGATCGCCCAAAGAGAGAATTGCGACCACTGCTCGGTGACCGTCATGGCCGACGTGCGACTGCCGCGCGGGGCCCGGTGCGGCTTGGTGCCCACCTCCAGCATGTCCGGGTCGGCCCAGAAGCCGGGGCCGGCGTAGGGCAGGGTTTCGGCCTGCCGGTCAACGGTGGCCAGAATGCTCGCCTTCCACTGGTTGCTGATGTCGTCCGACGTGCGCCACAGGTGTGCGATCGGCCCGGCCCACAGCCACGGGCGGGGCGCGCCGGAGGTGCTGAACAGGATCGGCCTTCCGGTCCGCTGCAGGGCCGTGGCCATCTTGACGTAGGCCAGGCGCACGTCCTCCTCCTGCGACAGCGGATTGTCGAGAAGGATCACGTTGTTCCCCTGGTTCAAGTCGACGTCGATCGAGACCGTTCCGGTGGTGTATCGCTTGGGGATGGCGTAGGGGATGTCGATGCGTTGCCGCGGGCCCCCATTGAGGCTGACGAACAACGTCATCTGCTTGAAGCGGTCGCGGTTCTGGCCGTAGTAGGGATAGGCGAAGCCGACGTCGAGCGTGTAGCGCCCGGACTCGGGGACGCTCACGTCGGGAATCTCCACGCCTCCGTCGGCGTACCCGATGCCGGCGACGCATTTCCCGCCGGAGCATCGCGGGCGGTCTTCGATGCGGACCAATCCGGTGAGGCGGTTCTGCGGCGCCTCCGCCTCGCTGTCGAACACCACTTGGTTCGCCCTGCGGACGACGACCTTGTCCAGGTCCGGCGCGCCCGGCGTGCGCTGCGGGTCGTGGACGAAATCACACTGATCGTACTTGATCAGGTCCACGCCCCACGACGCGAACAGGGCCGCGTCCCGCTCCTCGTTCCCCTGGCTGCCCGGCTCATCGTGCCCGCAATCCTTGACGCCGGCCGGCTGATGCAATCCCAGCTTCAGCCCGCGCTCGTGCAGGTAATCCGCCAACGCCTTCATGCCGTGCGGGAACTTCTTCGGATCAACCACCAGGCTCCCCGCCGGGTCACGATCCGACGTCTTCCACCCGCCGTCGATCACGAAGTAAGCGTAGCCGGCGTCGCGAAGCCCGAGTTGAACCATGGCGTCCGCCTGCGCCTTGAGCGCCTCCTCGTCGAAGTCCTTGCGGAACGCCTCCCAACTGTTCCACCCCATCGGCGGGGTCGCCGCCAGGCGGGGCTTCGTCGCGGGCACGGAGTCGCCGAGGCACCATGGGCCCAGGGCCAGCAACGTGAGCAGCATCGTGAGGGTTTGCCGGGTCATCGTCTGTGTTACCGTGCCTCAAATGTCCCAAAATGTCCCATAATGTCCCCTCCGGCGAGACATGATCGCAACGTTGCGATAAATGTCCCATGGGTGGGACAGACATTCATGTCTGTCCATAAGTGCCGCAGTAAATTCCGGTCCTTCCCTCCCCCGGTCTTGTCGGGGGTGCGTCGCAACGCGAAAAGCGCCGCATTTGTCGCATGGGAGCCAATATACATGCGATATAATCTTCGGCGATGCCGCCATTTGCGATTTCGTCTCCCCGGCCCGGCCGTGCGGCGCGCCCGCCGAGGTCGCACGCCCCGTCGCATCCGCGCCGGATCGGCACGATCGTGGGCGGACCGATCGCATCCCCAGCCCCAGCCCCCGGATACACGCCGCCCGCACGCCCGTTGCTTTCCGCTGACGCCCATACGCCGCCGGGCTCGGCCCGGCGACTGTCGCACGCAACCGCATGCCGACGACAACATTCATTCTGATACATGTGATGTCCCCGTCCGTTCGCCTCCGCACTCGATACCTCTCCGTCTCCCCGTCCCCGCGTCACCCCGTCTTCTTCAAGGCTGACCTCGCCGCAAGTTCGCACGATGTTAGGATACGCTCGGCGGGCGGAATTGTTTCCGGAAAAATCCGGAATTTTGCGGCGAGCGGCATCTCCCGCGTGGGCCTGAACTTACAGAGTCGTGGCCGCGAAAAGGCGCAAAGGACGCAAAAACGAGGTGGGGGAGAGCGGCCAGCGTCCACCGCTGCGTAGAGGTTCCACCCCCGCGCCGTGTAGCCGGGGAGCTTGCTCCCCGTATTTGACGTCCAAA
>DASXMX010000180.1:0-4734 GCA_036495445.1 Tepidisphaeraceae bacterium | reverse complement strand
CGATTTGGGTAGCGTCGCCCGTGAGGACGAGCTTGGTTCCCTCGCCGACCCGGCTGGCGATCGTCTTCACCTCGTGCGGCGTCAGGTTCTGCGACTCGTCCACGACCATGAACTGGTGCGGGATGCTCCGCCCGCGGATGTACGTCAGCGGCTCCAGCACGACCTGCCCGCTCTCCATGAGCTGGGTGATCCGCTGCTCGACGCTGTGCAGCGAGGCGTGCTGCGCGTGCTTGTCGTCGCTGCCGGCGGTCAGCTTGTTGGACAGCAGGTACGCCATGTTGTCGAAGATCGGCTGCATCCATGCGGTCAGCTTCTGGTCCTTGTCGCCCGGCAGGTAGCCGATGTCGCGCCCCAGCGGCATGATCGGGCGGGCGCACAGGAGCTTCTGGTAGACCTGTTCGTTGAGCAGCTTCGTCATCCCCGCCGCCAGCGCGACCAGCGTCTTGCCGGTGCCGGCGTTGCCGATCAGCGTCACCAGCTTCACCGAATCGTCCAGCAGCAGGTCGATCGCCATCGACTGCTGCAGGTTCCGCGGCAGGATCCCGAAGACCGGCCCACGCCGCGGCCGCACCGGCACCACCATGCCCGGCTCCCCCTTCGCCCGCGACAGGGCCGTGTGCGCCGGGTCGCCCTGGTCCTTCAGCAGCACGAACTCGTTGGCATACAGATTCGGCACGTCGAGCTTCGCCTGCTTGTCGGCGAACAATCGCTCGATCGTTTTCGTCGGCACGAGCAGTTCGCGCCAGCCGGTGTAGAGGTGGTCGAAGTCGACCTTCTGCGCCTCGAAGTCCTCGGTGTCGAGCCCGAGCGCGTCCCCCTTGATGCGGGCGTTGATGTCCTTGGAAATGAAGACGACGCGGTGGCCCTGCTGCTTGAGCCCCATCGCGCAGCAGATGATCCGGTTGTCGGGCGTGTTGGCGGTCAGGCCGGGGCAGAGCTTCTGGTCTTCCTCGAGCACCACGCGGATCCGCCCGCCGGTCTGCGGGATCGGCACGCCCTCCGAGAGGTTGCCGGTGACCCGCAGCCCGTCCAGATGGCGGATCACCGTCCGCGCGTTGCGCCCCAGGTCATCCGTGGCGGTCTTGAACTTGTCCAGCTCCTCGATCACGTCGAACGGGATCACCACCTCGTTCTCCTCGAACATGAAGATGGCGTTCGGGTTGTGAAGCAGGACGTTGGTGTCGACGACGAAATGCTTGATCGAGCCGTTTGAACTCATTATCGGTGGTTTGTGGGGGGTTGGTTGGGGTTGAACGTTGCGCCTTCCGCTCCGTTTGTGCCGATCGAATGCGTACTGTATGGTTTTTCCGGGCGCGCTGCCACTGGTCCCGATCCTCAGATGACGCAGAATTTACATGTCGCTATACCCGCTCAAGTTCCGGCCGCGGCTCGTTGAAAAGATGTGGGGCGGCCGCAAGCTCCAGACAGTGCTCGGCAAGCCGTTGCCCGAGGGAAAGCCGATTGGCGAGAGCTGGGAGCTGTACGACTTCCCGCCGGGCGTGGTCGAATCGTCCACGGATTGGGTCAGCAGTGAGGTGGCCAACGGCCCGCTCGTCGGGCACACGCTCCACTCGCTCGTCCAGCAGTTCCGCACCGAGATGCTGGGCCCGGTGAAACTCGCGGGCCGCGAGGGGCAGTTCCCGATCCTGATCAAGTTCCTCGACGCGCGCGAGGACCTGTCCGTGCAGGTCCATCCCGATCAAGCCTACGCCAGCGCGAATCCGGACGCGCACCTCAAGAGCGAGGCGTGGTACGTCCTGCAGAGCGACCCCGGCGCGCGCCTGCTCAAGGGGCTCAAGCCCGGCGTGACGCGCGAAGCCTTCGCCGCCGCCATCGCCCACGGTGACGTCAACCGCCTGATTGAATCCGTCCCCACGCGCGCGGGCGACTGCTTCTATCTCCCCAGTGGCACCGTTCACGCGCTGGGCGCGGGCCTGCTGGTCGCCGAGGCGCAAACGCCCAGCGACACGACGTTCCGCGTCTTCGACTTCAACCGCATCGACCCGTCCACTAGCCGGCGGCGCACGCTGCACGTCGAGCAGGCGATGAAGTGCATTGACTTCTCCTGTGAACCAAGTTCCTTGCCCAGGGATCCAAGCGAGTCACGTCTGGTGACGTCCCCATACTTCAACTTGGAACGGCGACAACTCGGGCCACAGGGTCACCATCGTCTGGCTAGCGACGGCCCGACGGTCGTGATCGTGACTGAGGGTGAACTCCGCGTCGGCGGCGAAACGCCCGCCAGCCGTGGCGCGGTCGTTTTAATCCCCGCCGCTCTCCAAGGGGCGAGGATCGAAACGGGGGCGGGGGCCACGTTCCTTGAAGTGACATTCCCCGCCTGACCGTCGTTAATCAAATCTAAACATCGCCCCTTTCAAATTGACGGGAGTGGCCGCGAAAGCTGGCGCGCCTTTATAAGCGAGTTGCGTCGGCCATCGGTCTACTCTGATTGGGGAGGTGTGGCCATGCGAAGCAGATCGACGATCCGCGTCGGCCGATCAGCGTTTTCGATCGTGGCAGGGCTTATCGTTGCCTGCTTGGCTTTTGGCTGCGATAAGCCGGCCGCCAACTCGGGCGACCAGACGTCCGCTGAACCCAAGCCCGCCGGCCCGACCGTGGAGGTCACGTTCCTCTACGGATCAGAGAAGCGGCCTTGGATTAACGACGTCACCGAAAGCTTCAATCGTAGCGAGACGAAGATCGCGGACGGCACGCGCATTCACGTCAACGCGATTCCGCTCGGGTCCGGGGAATGCATCGACGACCCGCTCGAGGGCCGTCGCCAGGCGGACCTTGTGAGCCCCGCGTCGCTGGCGTTCATCAAGCTCGGCAACGCCCAGTCGCGAGTCAGGAGCGGGCACGACCTCATCGGCTCGACGGAAAACCTCGTCCTCTCGCCCGTCGTGATCGCGATGTGGAAGCCGATGGCCGAGGCGCTCGGCTGGCCCACGAAGCCAATCGGGTGGGGCGACGTGTTGGCGCTGGCTCAAGATCCGAACGGCTGGGCCGCACGCGGCCACCCGGAGTGGGGCCGATTCAAGTTCGGGCACACCCACCCCGAGTACAGCAACAGCGGATTGATCACGACGTTCGCCATCGCCTACGCGGCGACCGGGAAGACCGCTGGGCTGACCCGCGCCGATGTCGATGCGCCGCACACTGCCCAGTTTCTCGCCCAAATCGAATCGGCCGTCCCGCACTACGGGAGCTCGACCGGTTTCTTCGCTGACCGGATGGTCGAGAACGGGCCGGGCTACCTGAGTGCGGCGGTGTTGTACGAGAGCCTCGTCGTGGACGCGGCCCGGCAGCATCAGAACCTCCAATTCCCACTGGTCGCGATCTACCCGAAGGAGGGGACGTTCTGGAGCGATCACCCGGTCGGCCTCGTGGATCGCGAATGGGTGACGCCCCGGCGACGCGAGGCGGCGACGATCTACATGCAGTACCTGCTCGCGCGGCCGCAGCAGGAGCGGGCACTTCAATATGGCTTTCGCCCCGGTGACCCGGGCGTGCCGATCGGCGCGCCGATCGTTCCCGCCAACGGCGTCGACCCGCAACAGCCCCGCACCACCCTCGAAGTCCCCACGCCGCCCGTGATGAATGCGCTGGTGGAACTGTGGCGCCGGGAGAAGAAGAAGGCCAACGTGGTGCTCGTCTTCGACACCTCCGGCAGCATGCAGGACGAAAACAAACTCCCCAACGCCAAGGCGAGCGCGCTGCAGTTGCTCTCGATGCTGGCCGACGCGGATACGATTTCGCTCCTGCCGTTCAGCAGTGACATGCGTTGGTCCGGCCGGAACCTGTCGCTGGCCACGCAGCGGTCGCAGGCGGTCGCGACGATCAACGCCCTGATCGCCGACGGCGGGACGCGGCTGTACGACTCGATCGACGCGGCTTACGCGTATCTGGTCAACCACCCCCAGCCCGACCGCATCTCGGCCGTCGTGGTCCTGACCGACGGCCAGGACACGGAGAGTCATTTGAAGCTGCCCGACCTGCTGCAGCGCATCCGCCCCGACCCCGAACGCCGGCCGATCCGCATCTTCACGATCGGGTACGGCTCCGATGCCGACGGGCGGGTGCTCTCGGCGATCTCGAACCAGACGCAGGCGAAGTTCTACAAGGGCACGCCGCAGAACATTCGCGAGGTGTTCAAGGATATCGCGACGTTCTTCTGACCGGAGGCGAATCATGACGCTCAAGGGCCCGATCGGAAGCAACCCCGCCGGCCCGCGGCAGGGCGCCGACGCGCTCGGCATCGTCCGCATGCTGTTGCTCGCCGTCGCGGTCTGCCTGCTCGGCGTGGCATGTGTTCTCGTGCTCACCCGCGGGTGGTCCAATCATGGGGCGCCGGCCACTTCCACGGTCCCGGCACCCGCCGAGAGCGGGCCGGCGGCCGGCATTACGGTCGGCATCGCCTATGGGACGGAGAAGCGACGCTGGCTTGAGTCGGCGGCCGACCAGTTCGCCCGCACGCCGCAGGGCGCCGGGATCAAGATCGATTTGATTCCCATGGGATCGCTGGAAGGCGCTCAGGCGATTCTCCGCGGCGACCAGCAAGCCCATCGGATCAACGTCTGGTCGCCGGCCAGCTCGCTCTACGAGCAGAGCTTCGTGCAGGACTGGCAGGTGAAATATGGGAACAACCCCATCGCGGCGTCGGAGCGGCTCGCGCTAACGCCGATGGTCTTCGTCTTCTGGGACGAGCGGTATCAGGCCTTCTCACGCAAGTAC
>DASXMX010000179.1:0-5757 GCA_036495445.1 Tepidisphaeraceae bacterium | reverse complement strand
CAGGATCTGCACGATGCCCGCCAGCAGTTTGCTGAGTGAAAAGTCGGCGTCCCGCGGCTCGGGCCGGCGTTGGACTTCCTGAAGGATCTGCTCCAGCAGTTCCTCGACCCGGCCCGACGAAGCCATGGGCGGGGCGCCGTTGGTCGGCGCCGATTGCTGCATCTCCGCATCGGCCGCCGCCGCGGCAGCGGCGGCCCGGGCCGCACGCTTCTCCGCCAGCATCTGCATCAGCGGCTTGGCAGTGGAGACGGCCCGAGGGCCCGACGAAACGGGACGCCGCGGTTCGGTCGCCGCAAACCTGGGCGGCGGCGGGGGAGACGCGGCGGGCTCCTCCGCGGCCGGCGCCGCCTCAGCGTCCGATCCTGGCTCCCGCTCGTCCTCCGATTCCGCCTCCTTGCGAGTGGGTGGCACCACTTCCGGCGCCGACGCCTGGCGAACCAGCGCTTCCCGCGCGATGACGTCCATCGCCTCCCGGAGGCTCGACACCACCGCATCCGGCACCGTCAACATCAACTCGCGGGCCGAACTCGACGGCGGCAGCTTCGGGTCCTTGAACCAGATCGTGCGGCACCCCGCGGCCTTCCCCGATTCAATGTCCCGCGGCGCGTCGCCGATCACCCAGCTCTTCGACAGCTCCAGCGCCAGCCGCTCCGCGGCCTGAAGGATCATGCCGGGCTTGGGCTTGCGCAGCTCGCTCTCTTTGGCGTATTCGGGGACGGTGCCATCGGGGTGAAAGGGGCAGAACTCGTGGCGGTCGATGATGGCCTGCGGGTTCAGGTCGGCCAGCATCTCGTCGAGCCGGGCGTTGACGCGGTGCACGTCCTCCTCGGCGAACATGCCGCGGGCCACGCCGCTCTGGTTGGAGAAGACGACGGCGGCATACCCCAGCGACCGGACGCGGGCGATGATCTCCGCCGCTCCCTCCACCAGCACGACGCCGGACGGATCGCCCAGATACCCGTCGTTGGCGATGAGCGTGTTGTCGCGATCAAAAAAGACGGCCGGTCGCTTCATGCGCGCGATTATGACGGTACCCCGCTCAGGATCAAGCACGGGCGGGCCGAGACCACATGCTTGTCGCAAACGCCTCCCGCCTGTTCGCGACGTGGGTGATCTTGGGTGGCATGGGCATGTACTCATGCCCGTGTCTTCCGATTAAACAGACCACGGGCATGAGTACATGCCCATGCCACCCGGGACTGCGTACATATCGGGCTCTATGTCGCGGTCACGGCGGTCGTCGGGATGTTGGCCACGACCCGCGGCACCGGGGAACCGCGTTGGGTGGATTTCTGCGTGACGACGACGCGCACGGGGTACTTGCCGGCACGACGATACGTGTGGGCGCCGGTGACGGTCAGGTCGTTCCCGTTTGCGTCGATCGTTCCGACAGAGCGGGTGCCATCGCCCCAGAAGATTGTGACGGCCCGGGCGACCGGCACGCCGGGCTCCGGCGCGGTGAAAGCCGCGACCGCGCCGGAGAAGGGCTGCTTCGCGACGGCACTGACCGCGACGCCGCCGGTTGTGATCGGGCCGGGGCGGACGACCTTCGCCGTGGATTGGATCGCCGGCAGTTCCATTGGGTAAAGCGCCGACGGCTTGCCCTTGTCGTACAGCGTCTGTTGCACGTCGGCGCTGACGGCGAAGCTCCCGCCCAGGGCGAAATGATGGCTGCCCCGGACGAGGATCTTCCCCTTGGCGCCGCGGACGAACGTCGCGGTCGACGTTGTCCCATCGCCCCAGTGGATCGAGCCGTGCAGGTCGGCGAGGTTCTTCGTGGCCGCGGTAACACCGGTGAGGACGCCGACCGCCCCGGCGACGTTTCCGCCGGGGCCGGACTTCAGCGTCGCTGGAGTGACGCTGACCTGTTGCGACAGCGCCGGATTGACGTTGGCCCCCGCGGCCTGCGCCGCGCTCGAGGCCGTCGAACCGCTCGCCCCGGCCGGCGTGTTCGCGCCGTTCGATTCGAGCACCGGCAGCCACCGGATCGGGCTGTCGACGCAAAGCTGCCCGTACGCAACACCAACCGTTGCGTCGCCATTGATGATCCGGTCGTCGGTGATGCCCACCGTGAAGTGTGACAGCCCGAAGCTCGCGAAATTGACGCCGGCGACAGAGACCGTGAACCCGCCCTGACCGTCGGATGTGATCGTGCCCGTCGTGTGCGGCGTGCCGCAAGTGAACCAATCGTACACGCCGCTGTCGGACCACGTCACCGTCGCATGGAAGTGACTCAGGTCCGCGTTCGTGGCGGCCAGCTTGAACGACGCCACAGTGCCGCTGAACGGGGCCGTGCTGGAGCCTTGGATCGTGAACCCGGTCCCGTCCATCACGCCCGCCGCGACGGTCATCGTGCTGGTGGCAGTGGCATAGCCGGGGTCGATCGGCGGGAGCGGGTCGATGGGGATGAGCGGTTCGTTTGAGATTGCTGCACGAGTCGGGGTTACCGGTTTCGCAGTCGTCGCGGGCGGCTTGGTAGTCGTGGCGACGCCATGGGCGTGGGCGGAAATTCGGCCGGCCAGCGCCGTCGCGGCGGGCCCTTTGGCCACGGGCTTGGCGGCCGGCACGCCCAGCGCCACTGGCGCGATCCCCGCGCCGCCGCCCAGCGGGTAGAGGAACCCGCCGGGCCAGGGGGAGAGGCTCACGGTGACGCTGTAGGTTCCCGACGCGGGGTAGCGCGTCGACCCGGAGACGTCGACGCCGCCGGTGTCGTTGGGGGTGATCGTCCCGTCGCTCACCTGCCCATCGCCCCAGTCGATCGTCGCGGAATAGCTCGACAGCGAGTTACGCGCGACGCCGGTGAATGAGGCCACGGTGCCCCTGAAAAGCTGGCCGGCGGTCGAGGTGACGTTGACCCCCGTGCCCGTCGCCTGCGGCGCATTCACCGTGATGTAAGAACCGGCTGTCGCCGTCCGGCTCGCGTTGCGCGCGTCGGTGATCGTGACTGTGGCGGAGTAATCGTTCAGCGACCAGTCGCGGCTGACGCTCACGTCGAACCCGCCGGTGCCGTTGGCGGCGATGGTGCCGGCCGATGTCGAGCCGTCGGGCCAGGTGATCGTCGCCGTGTAGTCGGATGCGGTGCCGCCGCCCGCAAAATCGACGAACGAGGCGACCGTCTCGGTCGACGTCGTCCCGGCCGTCACGGTTGGGCTGGCGCCGCTCGCCAGCAGCGCGTTCGTGAGATCGACGTATCCGACCTGCGGCGTCTGGTCGTCGGTGAACCAGAGATTGTTGTCCGGCCCCGTCGTCAGCGCACCAATCGAGACGGTCGATCCATCCGTCGCGCCGGGCTCCGGCAAAGAGAACTCGGAGAACGTCCCGCCAGTCGTCATGCGGCCGATCTGATTCGAGCCATCGAGGCCGAACCAGAGCGCGCCGTCCGGGCCGACGGTGATGGCATACGCGTCACTGCCGTCGGGGATGGTGAATGCGGCGACCGCGCCGGCCGCGTTCACCTGATCGATCTCGCCGCTGGCGGCGACGTAGACGTTCCCGTCCGGGCCAATGGTGAGGTCGGCCGGATAGGAGTTGATTGAATAGGCGGTGACCGTCCCGGCGGTGTTCACCTTTGCGATCTCGTTGTCGCCGTTCGAGTCGAACGCGACGAACCAGACGTCGCCGCCCGGGCCTGTGACCATCTTGTCGGTCGAACTGAGGTCGAGATTCGTCGTGGGGAATTCGGTGATCACGCCCGCCGGCGTGATCCGGCCGACGTCGTTCGTCCCGCTCTCGGTGAACCAAAGATTCCCGTCCGACCCAACCGCAATCCCGGTCGGGTTGCTGTCCGCCGTGGGCGTCGTGAATTCCGTGATCGTCCCGCCCGGCGTAATGCGCCCGATCCGATCCACGCCGCTCTCGGTGAACCACAGATTCCCGTCCGGCCCGACGACGATATCGTCCGGCGACGGGTCGTCCGGCGTCAGGATCGGATCGGTAATCGGTCCGCCGTTCGACGTGGATCCCCCGGCTCTGGTCGACGCCACGTCATGCACCGGCAACGCAAACTGCGTGATCTGCCCCCGCGGCGTCACGCGGTCCACCTGGTTGTTCCCAGGGTCGGTAAACCAGAGGTTCCCGTCCGGCCCCGCCACAATGTGAGCCGACCCGTCCCAGGAGAAGTTGTCGGCGTTCTGCCCCGGGATCGGAAACGCCGTCACCGTCGAGAGCAGGCATCGGCCCTCAACCCGCTCCACAACGCTGCTCACGGCCCGAGTGAAACCCACACCCCAGACCTCCCGGGTCTTGGGACGACAAACGGACCGTCGCGACATCGCAGGCTCCTTGAGGCTCACACAGCAAGATGTGCCGGCTGCTTCTTACACCAGACGAGGAGAGGACCCACCCGAACAGACACTACCCACGCGATTGAAACTATCTCCGCCGGTTTCAACCGTCAAGGGTGTCTTGCCTGCGAAGGCGCCCGGGGTGGCCTTTGCCGATCCGGCCTCGCCGGAATGCCACGAGCGGGTAAGAGCATCGGCGGCAAAACATCCCGGCAAAACGAGCCCGCGCATCGCTTGTCACGCCGGTTTGAACACGTTGGTTCAGTCCTTGCTCAGTTCCAACAAGGCGATGCGCACCGACTCGACGGTATAGGGGTCATCGGAACGGGGCGGAAGGCCCTCTCTTTCAAAGATCGGGCGTTCGTCATGCATGCGTCCCCATTCGACGTCGGCGTCGCGGACCAGTTCGTTCAGGAGGTACGGCGAGTTGAGCACCCGCCGGACGTACTGGGCGAGCACGGCGAGCGGATCCTCATCCAGGTTCTGAAGCAGCAGGTCGCTCGACTGGATGTGCCGCACCAGCACTTCTGCGAGAACGCCGCCCGGGTCGGTCAGGCGGTCCCTGAGATGATGCTGGATCTCGGCGGCGGCCTGTTGGGTGCGGGCAACGGGCGAGGCTCCCTTCATGCATCCGGGCCCGGCCAGCCGCCCGATGGCCTCGCCGAGCGAGAATTTGCGCTCCTTGCGAATCTCGCGCTCGAGTTCCGCATCCGCTTCGGAACGGGGCTTTTTCGGCTTGTGCGTCATATGGCTCCAGTGTTGTGGCGGGCGACGTGCCGGCTCTTTCAATGTAGCGTCTGGATTCCTGAAAGCCCATCGGGACATCTCCGATGCATTCAGCTCGAAGAACGTCCCGCTGGACGCGAACTCGCCCGGACCACTCAGGGACGTTATCGTTGATGATCGTTTTGCGCCTGATGCTCGATGGGTGGATTGCCAACGGAGCATAATCTACGCTCTGTAGACGAATTAGGATCCATTCGCGTCGCAGATGGGGGGTTGGGCATCATCGGGTGCCGGCCCGCGGCGCGGGAAAATAGGAACAACGATGTTATGATTGCCGAGGTACCCTCCATGGATGGACGAGGTGCCGGCCGGCCGTACGCCAACTGGCGGAATGCACGAACGTGGGCCGGGACCGGGTTGCTTGAGGGATGGAAGCATGTCTTCAGGTCGGAACATCCTGTGGCTGATGGTGTTGTCGCTGGTCTGTCCGGCGGGCGTTGCTCTCGGCAAGCGTGCGGAGCAAGCCGCGGAGAAGGGGCCGGCTAAGCCGGCGTTGCCGGAGATCCGGGCGATTCAGGTCGAACCGGAGTCGCTCACGCTGCACGACGGGCGGGACGAGCGGCAGGTGTTGGTGTGGGGGGTGGCGAAGGATGGGCAGAAGTTCGATCTGAGCGACGAGGCGACGTTCACGAGCGATTCGGATGTGGCGAAGGTCGACGCGGATCGGTTCATCTCGCCAGAGAAAGCG
>DASXMX010000178.1:0-14035 GCA_036495445.1 Tepidisphaeraceae bacterium | reverse complement strand
AGGGTGGCGAAGGCGGCGGCGTCGCTGGTGCCGGCCGAGCCGTCGCTGCCGCCGGTCGAGACGTAGTAGGTCGTCAGCAGGTAGCGGGCCTCCAGCGGCTCCAGCCCGGCCCGGGCGGCCTCACGCAGGGCGGCGGGCAGCTTCGAAGAACGGTTACGGATGCGCGTCGCTTTCATGAATGACTCCCGCGTTCAGCAGCGCCTCACGCCGGCCGCGCACTCCAACCGTGTAGGTTAACTTGTCTGAACGTCTCTTTTCGGACTCCTATCCCCTTTGTTTCGCAACTTCTCGACTTCCGGGGTTTGGATCGGCCCGGTCGCAGGCGGGGTTAACTGGGGAAGGGGCGGAAAAATGGAGAGAATTGACGTAAGTTGCGACTCCGGGACCGGAACGTACAGTTTGGCGTGGTTTTGCTGGTCCTGCTGGCGCTCCGGCGCGGGGATTCGCCTGGCGGTTGCGGAGTGGACAGGTCGTAAGAGGTTCGACTATAGAGAGGAGCGGCGTAACCTATCGGTCCCTCGAGGAGGTTCGTTTTGACGCCTTCAGAGCCGCCGCCCCCTCGCTCCCAGCGCGAGGAGGAGGAGTTTCTCGATTGGTCCGAGAATCAGGCGCGCCCGCGCCGAAGTCTGCTCGGGATCGACTTCGGGCTGTTGATCATCCTTCTGGTTGTCACCGTGCTTTTGGTCGTCGCCCTCGTGGCGATCTTCGGCCGCGGCCATCATTGACCGGCCGCCGCCCACGTCGCTTTGGTGTATCCTGTCTCATCGGGAGTTGGGGCCCATGTCACTTCAAACAAAGATTGCGGATCGTTCGGCCGTGGTCGGGGTCGTCGGGCTCGGGTATGTCGGGCTACCGCTGCTGAACGCGTTTCATCGCGCCGGTTTCCCGGTGATCGGGTTCGACGTCGACCCGGCCAAGGTCGCCGCGCTCCACCGCGGGGAGAATTACCTGAAGCACCTGGGGCCTTCGATGGTCGCGGAGATGCTCAAGGCGGGCCGGTTCGACGCCTGCAACGACTTCTCGCGGCTGGGCGAGGCGGACGTGATCATCAGTTGCGTGCCCACCCCGCTGGGCAAGCACCTGGAGCCGGACCTCAGCTACGTCGAGCGGACCGCCGACGACATCGCGACGACGCTGCGGCCCGGGCAACTAGTCGTGCTGGAATCCACGACCTATCCCCGCACGACGCGCGAGATCATGCTGCCGCGATTCGAGGCGCGGGGCCTGAAGTGCGGCGTCGACTTTTACCTCGCCTTCTCGCCCGAGCGCGAGGACCCCGGCCGCAAGGACCACAACACGCAGACGATCCCCAAGCTGGTCGGCGGGATCGATGCTGAGAGCGGGCGGATCGCCACGGAACTGTACCGCTGCGCGATCAAGCAGGTGATCCCCGTCTCCAGCGCCGAGGTCGCCGAGGCGGCCAAGCTGCTGGAGAACATCTACCGCGCGGTGAACATCGCGCTGGTCAACGAGATGAAGGTCGTGCTGACGGCGATGGGGATCGACGTGTGGGAGGTGATCCAGGCCGCCGCGACAAAGCCGTTTGGTTTCCAACCGTTCTATCCCGGCCCGGGGCTCGGCGGGCACTGCATCCCGATCGACCCGTTCTACCTGACCTGGAAGGCGCGCGAGGTGGGAAAGACCACCCGCTTTATCGAACTCGCGGGCGAAGTGAACCATGCCATGCCGGACTACGTCATCCAGCGCACCGCCCTGGCGCTGAACGAGCGCGGCAAGTCGGTCAAGGGGAGCCGGGTTCTTGTGCTGGGGCTGGCCTACAAGCCGGACGTGGACGACGTCCGCGAAAGTCCGAGTTTCGAGCTAATTGAGAAGCTCGAGGAACTGGGCGCGGTCGTGGACTACAACGACCCGCACGTCCCCAAGACCCATAAAATGCGACGGTACGACCTTCAGATGCAGAGCGTGCCGCTCACGCCCGAGTCGCTGGCCGTTTACGACTGCATCTTGATCGCCACGCACCACGCGGCCTACGACTGGCAGATGGTCGCGGACCACGCCAAGCTTATCGTGGACACGCGCAACGCGATGCGCAACGTGCGGGGCCGGCGCGATCATATTGTCGCGGCCTGACGCCCGGGATTGTCCAACCCGCCCGTCCGCTGGCGCGATACCCGTTCCGCTGCCGATACGACGTTTACCGTGGCTGGGCCCGGTGAGCCGGAACCCGTCGGCGCGGCAGACGTAAAAACGCCTGCGGATCCCGCATCGAACCCACGCTCGAGGACGACCGAGTCAGCCCGGAAAACGGCCGATAATCCTCCGAGAAAAATCCGGAGCGGTCGCAAACTTGTGGTATACTCGCGTTCACGGGCAACGCAGCAATGGGGGACTCGGGAGATTGGGATTTCGCGTTCCAAAACTGGCAAGGAAGTACCCTATGTGCGGGATCGTCGCGTACGTCGGTCGGAAGATCGCTCAACCGTTGTTAATCGAGGGGCTCAAGCGGCTGGAGTATCGGGGCTATGACTCGGCGGGCATCGCAGTCATTGATAACCGGGGCGACCTGCACGTCCGCCGGGCGGTGGGGCGGATCAGCGTCCTGGAGAACGCCCTGCATGCCAACGGCCACCCCGCACTCCCCGAAGCGCACGTCGGCATGGCCCACACCCGCTGGGCCACGCACGGCGCACCGACCGAAACCAACGCCCACCCGCACACCGACGGCTCCGGCCGGATCGCGCTGGTCCACAACGGCATCATCGAAAACTACGCCGCCCTCAAGCAACTGCTGGCCGACAAGGGCTACACGTTCGCCAGCCAGACCGACACCGAGGTGCTGGCCGTCCTGATCGGCGACCTGTATGCCGATCTGCAGAATCGCAACCACGTCCCGGCCGGCGTCTCGCTGCTGCAGCGGGCGGTCCAGGCGGCGCTGCACCAGGTGGAGGGCACGTACGGCATCGCCGTCGTCTGCCGCGACGAGCCGGACACGCTGGTCGTCGCCCGCAAGGGCAGCCCGCTGATCATCGGCGTCGGCAAGGACGAGTACGTCGTCGCCTCCGATGCCAGCGCCATCGTCGAGCACACCACGCAAGTAATTTATCTGAACGACAACGAGATGGCGGTCCTCCGCCCCGGGTCGTTCCGCACCACCACGATCGACGACATCCAGGTCTCCCCCGTCGTCCAGCAGCTCGAGAACAAGCTCGAGGAGTACGAGCTGGGCGGCTACGAGCACTACATGCTCAAGGAGATCTTCGAGCAGCCGACCGCCCTGCGCAACTGCCTCCGCGGCCGGGCCGAGCAGCGCGAAGCCCGCATCGTGCTCGGCGGACTCGCCGACCACGCACGGGATCTCGTCAAGGCCCGCCGGTTCATCCTCACCGGCCAGGGAACCGCCTGGCACGCGGGGCTCGTGGGCGATTACCTGATGGAGGACCTGGCGAAAGTCCCCGCCGAGGCGACCTACGCCAGCGAGTTCCGCTACCGCAACCCGATCGTCGAGGAGAACACCGTCGTCGTCGCGATCAGCCAGTCCGGTGAGACGGCCGACACCCTCGCCGCCCTGCGTGAAGCCAAGGAACGCGGCGCCCTCGCCCTCGGCGTGGTCAACGTCGTCGGCTCGACCATCGCCCGTGAAACCGACGGCGGCATCTACCTGCACGCCGGCCCCGAGATCGGCGTCGCCAGCACCAAGGCCTTCACCTGCCAGTGCGCCGTGATGGCGATGCTTGCCCTCTACGTCGGCCGCCGCCGGTTCATGGGCGAGGCCCAGGCCCGCGAGATCATCGACGGCCTCTGTGCCGTCCCCGAGAAAATGGAAGCCGTCCTCGCCCAAAGCGAGCGGGTGAAGCAGATCGCCGAGGAATTCTGCGGCCGCGAAAACTGGCTCTTCCTCGGTCGCGGCTACCACTACCCCGTCGCCCTGGAAGGCGCGCTGAAGCTCAAGGAAATCAGCTACATCCACGCCGAAGGCATGCCCGCGGCCGAGATGAAGCACGGGCCGATCGCGCTGATCAACGAAGGCATGCCCGTCGTCTTCCTGGCCACCCGCGGCATGCAATACGACAAGGTGATCAGCAACATCGAGGAAGTCCGCGCCCGCGGCGGGCGGATCATCGCCGTGGCGACCGAGGGGGATGCGCAGATCCACAAGTACAGCGACCACGTCATTTCGATCCCCGACGCCCCCGAGCCGCTGCAGCCGCTGCTGAGCGTCGTCCCGCTGCAACTGCTGGCCTATCACGCCGCCGTGCTGCGAGGCTGCAACGTCGACAAGCCGCGCAACCTGGCCAAGAGCGTCACCGTCGAATAGCTGATTCGGTCTACACCGATTTGGCGGAATCCGCCGTGTGCCAAGAGGGCTCTCAATCGTCGCTGCTCTTATCCCGATCGGTCCCCTTGTCGGATGACGGTCAAGAGAAGCGAAGCTACGAGCTGATGGCGGATACGGACCCAACGTTCAGGGAATCGTGGCTCCGGTTTGTTCGCGCCAATCGCGAGGCGGGCTTGTTTCTTCATCCCCGGCTCAACCCCGATCGCGGTAAGACGCAGGGGCTGGCAGGGTGGAAGGCGGGGAACGCGGCGGCGCCCGAGCTCGCCTCCATCGCGGTACTTGCCGAAAAGGCGATCCGGATCAGGCCCGTGCCAGGCTTTCGTGCGGCCGTGGCGAACGATCGACTCCGCACGTCGTTGCACGGCTCGCGACTCACGCGGCGGGCCCGCCAGCTCTACCGGAGGTGATTGCGTAATTGGGGAAAGCCATGGAGACGACCACGCAAACTGTCGCCGGCCAAAGGAGCTCGTCATCCGCTCTTGCGCGCGGAAGGATTGCATCATTGGACGGGCTGCGCGCGATCGCCGTGGCGCTGGTGGTGCTGGCGCACGCCTGTCAGACCCACGGCTTCCCCGGCGGGGCGACGGTCCGGGGGATCTGCGTTCATGGCGGCATCGGCGTCGAAGTCTTCTTCGTCATCAGCGGGTTTCTGATCACGACGCTGATGCTGCGGGAGCGGCAACGAACCGGCTCGGTCAGCATCCGGGGCTTTTACGGCCGCCGCGCGCTGCGCATTCTCCCCGCCTATCTCGCCTTTCTCGCTGTCGTGTTGACGCTGGTGTTGGCCGGCCGAATCGCGCTGGCGCGTCGCGATTGGATCGCCGCCGGAACGTACACGATGAACTTCCTTTCTGCCCCCACGTGGGAAGTGGGGCATTTCTGGTCGCTGTCGATCGAAGAGCATTTCTATCTGATGTGGCCGCTCGTCGTGGTCCTGGGCGGCGTGGCGGTCGCGCGGCGCACGGCAATCGGGATCATCGTCGGCTGCTTTGCCGTGCGGTGGGTCGTCCTGCTCGCGTGCCCGAGCGCCTACGCGTCCATGGCCGAAGTCTGGACGTTTACCCGGCTCGACACGATCGCGTTCGGCTGCCTGCTCGCCCTCGTCGTGGCGGAGCCGGCCGACTGTGCGGTTCTCGACCGGCTGGCATCCCGCACCGTGTTCATCGCCGCGGCGGCATCGGGGCTGGTCGCATCGATCACGCTCGCCTCGTTTTCGACCAAGCTCTCGGTCGGATTCGCCTACACGGTGAACGCGGCGCTGATCACGTTTCTCTTGTGGGCCGCGGTGAAGCGAAGCGGATCGGCGGTCGGGCGGTTGCTGAATCATCCCCTTGTAGCCGCGGTGGGCGTGGGGTCGTACAGCCTTTACCTCTGGCAGCAGTTTTTCTTGAATCCCCATCGCGACGCGGCCTTCACCCGATTCCCGCAGAACGTCATTTTCGCGATCATCGCCGCCGCCGCGTCTTACCTTCTGATCGAACGCCCGTTCCTTCGCATGAAGGGTCGCTTCGCGATCCCCGCCAACGGCGCGAGCCGGCGGGCCACGCCGGCGGTGCGGGCGGTCGCGCATCCCGCGATCCAACCGCCGCACGCGATCGCGGCGCAGGTGGAATGATCGGACGGCCAGTTTCCGCCCGGTTCCGACAGCATGAGGGAGACCCGCATCGTGAAAGTAGCAGTTGCCATCTGCACGTGGAACAGGGCGCGGTTGCTGGATCAAACGTTGGCGGCGATGTGTCAGCTCACGATCCCGCCGGGCGTGACGTGGGAACTGCTGGTGGTCAACAACAACTGCACCGACGAGACGGACGCGGTGATCGCGCGGTACGCGTCGCGGCTGCCGATCCGACGGCTGTTTGAGCCCACCCCGGGCCTCTCCCATGCCCGGAATTGTGCGGTCGCGATCGCCGAGGGCGATCTGCTCTTGTGGACCGACGACGACGTCCTCGTCGACCCGAACTGGTTGGCCGAGTATGCCCGGGCCGCGGCCGAGCACCCGGGCATGTCGTTCTTCGGCGGCACCGTCGACCCGTGGTTCCAGTCCAAGCCCCCGCGGTGGATCGAACAAAACATCGCGGTGTTCGCCAGCCCCTTCGCGATCCGCCAGCCCGGGCTGGCGATCCGGCCCATGCGGGCCGACGAGGGCCCGTTCGGGGCCAGCATGGGATTCCGCATGCCGGTGGCAAAGCAATTCGCTTTCAACCCGAAACTGGGCCGGGTCAAAGACTCCCTGTTGAGCGACGACGATGCCGACGTCATTCAGCGCCTGCGGGCGGCCGGCCACGAGGGGCTCTGGGTCGGGACCGCCCGCGTGCGTCATTACATCGGCCCCGACCGCGTCAACGCGATGTACTTGCGGAAATGGTTCTTTGACAACGGCCGGTCCCAGGTCCGCATGGACGGGATCGACGGCGGCTTTCGATGGCTCGGCGACACGCCCCTGTTCGCCGTCAAAGCCCTCTGGTTCGCCCGTGCCCGGCGGCTCCTGCTTTGGCCCTGGAAGAACCGCACCTGGGCCAGGGCCTACCGCGACGTGCCGTTCTACCGCGGCAAGATCGTGGAGGCCCGCGCCTTCCGCCGCCTCGCCCGGTCCAACCAGGGCGTTCAACCCAAGGCATTCCCAACGGGGTAATGGGCGAAACGCGCGCGGGGCCTTCAGGCGTCACCACCACGAGCGCGCGCCGGCCTAACCGCCGCGAAGAGCAGGCCGGCCAGGAGGACCAGGGCGGCGGACATCTGGAACGTGGTGTGGAACGGCACGTTGGCGTCCTTCAGGCGGCCGCCGACGTAGGTCATCAAGCCGCCGGCCAACGTGCCGGCTAGGTTGAGCAGGCCGTACCCCGTCGAGCGGAGCCAGGGCGGGACTAGCGTACAGAGGGCGGGCATCAGATTGGCATCGAGCGCGCCCTGGGCCATCCCGGCCAGCAACACGGCGCCGACCAAGACGCCCAGGGCCGAGAAACTGCCCATCGCAAACATCATCGGCGCGGCGGCGAAGGCCGCCACCGCCGGCACCAGCACCCGGACGCGGCGCGACCGGGCGGACCAGCAGTCCGACAGCGTGCCGGCGACGAGCATTCCAACGAACGCCGCCGCGTTGAACGCGGTCGCACCGTAGATTCCGGCCCGGGCGATGTCCACGCCCGCTTCGGTGTTGAAGAACGTCGGCAGCCAGTTCCGCATCGTCCAGAAAGCCGCGCCGATCACCGCGTTGCCCGCCAAAAGCAGGGCGACATTCCGGCTCGTGAGCAGCGATGCAAACCCGCGACTGCCAGGCGATGCAGTCATGTTCGGCGCGTCCTCATCGGCGGCGGCCGGCGCGTCGTGGAGGAAGCGTGCCAGCACCGCGCAGTAGACGAGGCCGATCACGCCGAAGCCGATGAAGCCCGTCCGCCAGTTCAGGTATTGGGCGATCGCGCCGCCCAGACCGCCGAGGATTGACCCCGCGTAGACGCCGCTGAGGTGCAGTCCCGTCGCCCGCGACTGCGTCGGGCCGCGGTGATAGTCCACCACCAACGCGACCGCGGCGGGCATATAGAATGCCTCGCTGAGGCCCATGAGAAACCGGGCGGCGAGCATCTGCTCGAACGTCCGCACGCACCCGGTCAGCACCGTCGCCGCCGACCAGATCAGCAGGCTGGCAACGATCACCCGCTTGCGGCCGAAGCGGTCCGCCACCATCCCCGCCAACGGGCTCGTGAGCCCGTACGTCCAGAGGAACACCGAGAAGAACAGCCCGAACCGGGCGTGGTGGACGCGAATCGCGGCTTCGATCGGCGCGCTCATCGTCGCGATGAGCTGGCGGTCGAGGTAGTTCAGCGTCGCCGCGCCCCAGAGCAGCGCGACGACCGTCCACGCGGCCCGCGAGGCCTGCGCGTCCGCGAGCGTCGCCGGCACGGGTTCGACTGCGTCCACGTCACCTCCGCGATTTCGGTCCGGTGCAACCTCACGGCCGCAGCGCGTAAGCCCATCCGGCCGGCGAGCGCGTGCCCGGCCGCACCTCGCCGCTGCAGACGATCCATGATCCCTGCCACTGAAAAGCCGGAGTCGTCACCTGCGCGACAGGCACCGCTCCCGCGTCGCTCCAACGGTTGCGGCGCACGTCATAGCACAGAGTTCTCCGATTGAAACCGGGGTGGCGCTGCGGCGGCGCGACGCCGACGGCGGTGCCGTCGTCACCGCCGAGCAGATACAGGTTCTGTCCGATCGTCGGTGCCGGCGTCGGCGAAGCCGCCAGCGGCATCGGCAGGTCCGCCACGCGCGTCCAGCGGTTGGCCGCAGGGTCAAAGCGGTACACATCGGCCAGGTACCGGCGGACGGGCTTGCCGTCCGGCCCGCGAGCAAGGCTCGCGCCACCGATGACCCAAAACGCGCCGTCACAACTCGCGGCCGTCGCGAGAATGCGGGCCGGTCCCGGGGGCGGCGCAATGCACTCCCATCGGGCGTCCGGCCTCGCGAGACTGATCCGATACGCGTCACGCGACGCCTCCGTCGAGTCGGGCGACTGCTGCCCGCACGCGACGTAAAGCTCGTCCTCGACAACGGCGGCGCAGCAGTTGGCCAGCGCAACCGGCAGCGGCGGCAGCGACATGACCGTCAGATGCGACCCGTCCAGTCGCAGTCGCGTGACGTCGGGCACGTTGCGGCGCGCGTCGCCGCCGCCGATGCAGATCACTGCGCCACGGTAGCTGACGGACGCTCCGTACCCGCGCGGCCCGGGCAGCGATCCGACGAGCCACCAGCAGCCGCCGGAAACGTCGAGCGTATAGACCCCGTCGTACCACGCCTTCCGACCGCCTTCCCACGGCGGCCCGTCGGGGAAGTTGCTGCCGCCGGCGAAGATCACCGCGCCGCCACTGACGCCCGCGAACCCGCCCGCCAGCCCGCGCGGGTCGGGCAGCGCGGGCAGGGAACTCCAGACAACCGCCCGCGGCGTGCAGCCGAGCGAGATGAAAAGGCAGACGATCGGGGCAGCGCGGAACATGCGTCGTCGGTTCAGGCTCCGTTTCAGGTCCCGTCTAGAGCGGATCTGTTTCAGCTGCAGCGGATCCCATTGTGGTGCAGGCTTCCAAGCCTGCACCACAAACGCTACATCACAGTTGATCCACTCTAAGCGGGCGAGCTTACTCCCGGTTCATGTGGCACAGGCACCTTGGCTGTTGCCCCGCGTTCCCAACACGCATGCAACTCGGCTGCAAGGGTTCTGAAAATCACGTTTCACCCGCCCGAGGGCAGGCGCAGTTGCCGCGCGAAGATTTCCCCGTGCGGCGAGAGCTTGTCGTAAATGGCTCGCAGATCCTCCGCCTCGACGGGCCTGAAAGGCGGACGGATCGGGCCGCAATCGATGCCGATCAGCGACATGATCGCCTTGCCCGTGCGGAGCACGCCGTGCTCGAACAGGACTTCGACGTGGGCCACGCTCTTGCGCTGTTCGGCGCGTGCGGCGGCCAGGTCCCCGCGGGAGAAGGCATCGACCACGCGGTGGTAAACCGGCGCGGCGTAGTTGAATGTGCTGCCGACCGCGCCGCGAACGCCCAGGGCCAGCGCCGCCAGCAGGTTCTCGTCGCTCCCATAGAGCAGGTCATACCGGCCGTTCTCAATGCCCAGACAAGCTTGAAGTCGCATCAGGTCCGGCCCGCTGAACTTGATGCCGGCGGAGGTCGGGATTACCGCGGCGCACTGCCGTAGCACCCGGTCGGCCGGCAGCGCAACGCCCGTCATCTGCGGGATATCGTAGAAGTAGAACGGCAACGGCGCAGCCGCCGCGGCGACCGGGCGCATGAACTCGACCAAATCAGCCACCGTTGCTGGGCGGTGATACGACGGCGCCAACGCCGCCACGGCGGCGGCGCCGATCGCCTTTGCGTGCTGTGCCAGCGCGATCGCGTCCCGCTGGCAGTTCGTCCCGACGTGGACGATCACGTCCATGCCCGCCGCCGCGGCGAGCCACGCCTCGGCCGTCCGCATCCGCTCCTCCCGGGTGAACGAATGGCACTCGCCCGTCGAGCCGCAGACGAAAACGGCAGGCGCTCGCTGCTCCGCATAGAGCCGAGCAAGCTCCGGGATCGGCTCGAGGTTCAACTCGCCATCGGCACGGCACGGCGTATAAGCGGCGGGAATCAAACCGGTGTAGTGCTTCATTCTTTGAGACCCTTGCGCGAGGGACGACGGCCGCCGACGGGCGCCGACGGGTCCGCCGGTGCGTGACGCTTTGGGCGGCGAAGCTTCATTGTCCTCCCCCGGTACTCCGGCGGAGTATTCGGGAGGGGATTCGCTCCGTTGGCCATTCGTGCGAGCACCTGCTCGCGGCCGTTGCGGACGTGGCGGCGCATGAGCCGCTCGGCGGCGTCGGCGTCGCGATCGCGGACCGCCGCGACGATCTGCTCGTGCTCCCGCAGTGTCGCCCGCATCGACTGCGCCGTCAGCAGCCGCGGCAACCGCCGCTGCACGAGAAACGCGCCGGTCAGCAGCCGCAGGTTGCCGGCGAATGACCCGAGGAACCGGTTCCGGGACGCCGCGAGGATCAGGCCGTGGAACCGCTCCTCCCCGTCGTTCCACCGGTCGGCCAGGTCGCTGCCGGCGCGACGTGACGCGAGCTTGCGCCACTCGCCGCACACCCCGGCGAGATCCGCCATCTCGCCCGCCGACGCGTTCCGCGCCGCCGCGGCCGCCGCGAACGGCTCGATCAGCTCCCGCAAATCGTAAAGCTGCCCGAGTTCCTCCGCCGTCACTTCCCGGACGAACGCCCCGGCTCCGGGCACGACCTGGGCCAAGCCCTCGGCCACCAGCCGCCCGATCGCCTCCCGCACCGGCGTCTGGCTCACCTTGAGCGACCGCGCCAGCGGCCGGTTCACCAGCCGCGCCCCCGGCCGCAGTTCCCCCCGCACCACCATCCCCCTCAACCCGGCGTACGCCCGGTCGGTCAACGTGTTGGGCTCTTGATATATCATGCTATATCATCGGGCATGATATGCGGCGGGCGGGATCATTCAAGACCGGAACGGCATTGTGATGCAGCCTTCCAAGGCTGCACCACAATGCATTGCCGCAGGTTAATCCGCTCTAAGACACGAAGACCGGCTGGTCCGAGGTCGCGGACGCCGAGTACGGCGTGCCGGCGACGGTCACCGTGACGGCCGGGAAGTAGCTGCCGGCGACCAGCGGCGTCAACGCCAACTGCTTAAATGCCAGCGTGAGCGTCCGGCTTTGCCCGGGCTGCAGCGACAACCCGCGGGCGATCGACCCGAGCTCGGCGGCGGTCGTCCCGTCCGAGTTCAACAGGCTCAAATTGAAGTCGAACCCGTCGGCCGCGGAAGCGCCGCCGACCGCGATGTTGCCGTGATTCGTCACCGTCAGCGTCACCGTCCCTCGCAGCGACGTCGCGCCCGCGGCGAGCGATGTCGGCTTGAACGCGTCCACCGCCGCGGCGAGCATGACCGTCGGCGGGCTCACCACAAGTGGCGTGCTCCAGGCCGCGGAGCTCATGCCGCCGGTGGGATCGGTCACCTGGGCAGCGAGCGTGTAGGTCCCATCCAAAGCGCCGGGCACCGTACTCACGGGGATGCTGACGAGGACCGATCGGCCTGCGGGGATCGCCAGCCGTCGCGTGACCGACGCGATTGTCGTTCCGGCGCCGCCACTTTGAGGCGACAGGGTCAGCGTGAACTGCACCGGTCCGCTCGCGGTGACGTTGCCGCCGTTGGTGACTTTCAGCGTCGCCTGCCCGCGCGTCTTCCCGCCGCTCACCAGGGCGGTTGGAACCGTGACGCCGGTGAACGACTCGGCAAGCGCGACGAACGGCTGCGCGACGGTCACCGTCGGTCCCGTCGATGCGTTGGACGTGTCGCCGGCGGCATCGGTCACCTGCGCGAGCACGCTGTACGTTCCCGTCGAGCCGGTCGGGAACGAGGCGACCGGCACCGTCAGCACGTCCGTGCCGTTCCGCGCGACCTGCATCGTCCGGCTGATCGAGCCGATCTTCGTGGCCGCGGCATCGATCGTCCCGTCGCTGGAGGCGTAGACGTTGATCGTGAAGACGCCCCGCACCGCCGTGGACGACGGGTTGCTGAGGTCCACGGTGGCCGTGCCGTGCGCCGACGTCCCGCCCGCGATGCTGGCCGGCAGCGTGGTGCGGGCGACGGATGCGTTCAGGGCGGCGGGGCTCGAGCTCGTCCCGCCCAGGTCCATTTCGAAGACGGCGCCGCTCCCGCCCGCGCCGCCGGCCGACGTCGTGCCGTAGACGTTGCCGAACCCGTCGACCGCCAGCCCGCCGCGCGGGTTGGCGCCGTTCGTGCCGTCGAACATCGCGATCGTGTTGGGATGGACGGTGCGCGCCGGGATTTCCCAGACGGTGCCGTCGCCGGTGGCGGAGCTGGCGGTCACGTCGCCGCCGGACGAGGTGGTGCCGAACAGGTTGCCGTTGTGGTCCAGGAGCACGCCGCCCACGGGGAACTCGCCGACGGAGAGACTGTCGAAATCGGCCAGGTCCGCGATCTGGCCGGTGCCGGCGGGCAGTTCCCAGACGGTGCCCGAGCCCTGCGCGGCGCCGGCGCTGCCGATGTTGTCGCCGCCCAGCGCGGTGACGCCGAAGACGTTCCCGTTGCCATCGACGGCCACCGCGCCAGTCGGCTCCATGCCGTTGGTCCCGTTGAAGGCGGCGATCATCTGGAGGGTCCCCGTGCCGCTAGGCAATTCCCAGACGGTGCCGAAGGAGCCGGTCGCGGGATTGCCCGCCGTCGTGCCGAACAGGTCGCCGCCCGAATCCATCGCGATGCCATTGGCGCCGGGGTTCTGGCTGGCGCCGTTAACGCTGACGGGCGAGAAGGCGGCCAGCGTGACGATCGAACTGCTTCCCTTGGCCAGTTCCCAGACGGTGCCGCACCCGTTGGCCCCGCCGTTGGCGGTGGTGCCGAACAGGTTGCCGGCCGCATCGGCGATGAGCGTGCCGCCCGGCGAACTGCCGGTGGTCGCGGCGTCGAACGTCGCGAGCGTCGTCAGCGCACCGCTCCCACGGGCGATCTCGAAGACCGTCCCGTCCTGGGCCGCGTCCCCACCGGACGTGGTGACTCCGAACACGTCCCCGGACGCATCGACCACCGGCCCGGTCGCGACGAACGACGGCCCGCCCGACGCGGCCGCGGGAAACGAGGCGAGGAGGATCGGCGTCGCATCGCCCGGCTGCACCTCGTACGCCGCCCCCGTCCCGTTCGCACCGCCGGTCGTGGTGAACCCGTACAGGTTTCCGCTGTTGATCGCGATCTGCCCCGCCGGCGCCGTGCCGGCCGACCCGCCCGCGGCGAACGAGGCGAGCTGCTCGTTCGTGAAACCGCCGCTGAGCAGCCGCCTCGGCTCCAACCGCTCCACCGGCACGCGGCCCGGACCAACGAACGCGAAATGTGGAAACGACGATCGGAACCTGCGGGCGGCGGCCGTGAGGCCGCCAAACGCGTCAAACCGAACCGGAAGCATGCGGGATTCCTCTGGGAACAATCGACAAAACCCCCAGGGTGACCGTTCGATCCGGCGGGTGTTTTATTCCAGCCCGGCGCGATCGCCCGCGTCACGACGATGCAACGGA
Source organism: Tepidisphaeraceae bacterium (assembly GCA_036495445.1). Taxonomy (GTDB): domain Bacteria; phylum Planctomycetota; class Phycisphaerae; order Tepidisphaerales; family Tepidisphaeraceae; genus DASXMX01. Next base: position 161 of record DASXMX010000178.1, on the reverse strand, counting down.
CGCGATCTTAGCGAGCGTCCGTCGCCAGTTACTCTGTCAAACGGAATAGATCTCGATCCCGGCGGATACGAGGTGCAATTGCATGTGGCAGCTGCTGGGTGGCATGGGCATGTACTCATGCCCGTGTCTTTCCATTCCGAGAGCACGGGCATGAGTACATG
>DASXMX010000177.1:0-34166 GCA_036495445.1 Tepidisphaeraceae bacterium | reverse complement strand
ATCGCAGCGATCAGCCGTGTGCGGGCGCTTGGGCCAGCGGGGCGACCGGGCCGGTACTCCCGGCGGGTCGGGTGACTTCGGCCGCGGGCTCGTGGGGAATCGCGGCGGGCGCACTATTCAAGTCAATCTTGACGATTTCGGATCGGAACAACAGGGCAAAGGTCCAATCGATCACGATCCGCATCCGCCTGGACCAGCCGGGCATCTGCATCAGGTAATAAGAGCGCCGGACAAACCAAGCCAGCCGGCCGCGCACCCGGACCACCATGAGCAGTGCGAACCCCTTGCTGTGGCCCAGGGAGCCCATCATGCCTAGCGTGTGATAGATGAAGGGCTGCGGTGGCCGGCCATCCACGGCGCCAAAAACGTTGCGGGCCAGGATGCGACCTTCCCGTAAGGCGTGTTGGGCGAGTGTAGGGTAAGGCCGGCCGTCGGGGGCGGGGATCGTGGCGCAATCGCCGATCGCCCACACCTCCGGGTGGCTCTTGGAGCGCATGGTCCCGTCAACCTCGAGGCGTCCCCGGCGGTCCTTCTCCAGCGCGAGGTCAGCGACGACGGGGTTGGGAGCAACCCCCGCCGCCAGGACGATGGTCTGCGCCTCGATCGTCCCGTCCGCCAGATGGACCACACCCGGTTCAATGGCACGCACCTGGGTGCCGGTCCGAATGTCCGCTCCCCGCCGCCGGCGGAGCACATCGGTCCCGTAGTCGACCAGCCGCGGATCGATTTCCGGCATGAGGCGGTTGCCGTATTCGAGCAGGATGAATCGGACCCCGTCCCGGTCGACGTTCTCGTACAGCGGCGCGATTTCGTCCGCGAACGCGGTCAGCTCGCCGAAAAGTTCCACTCCAACCAGCCCGCCGCCGACGATCACGAACGTGAGATGACGGCGCTTGCGGTCAGGGTCGGGCTCCGCGTCGGCTCGCTCGAACCGTTCGATGATGTGGTTGCGGAGCACAAAGGCGTCAGCCAACGTCTTGAACGTGAAGGCGTGCTCCGAACCGGGGATCATTGTCCGGTTGGTCCTCGATCCGAGGGCGAGCACGAGTTGGTCGTAGGCCAGTTCGCCGCGTTCTCCCTCACCGCCCAGGCGAACGACGCGTCGCTCCAGATCGATGCTCTCCACGGTCGCTTCAACGAAGCGCGTCTTCCGCAGGAACGCGCGGATCGGCAACGAACAATGGCGCGCATCGAGCGTCCCGGAACAGACCTCGAACAGGAGGGGTGTCAGGACGACGAAATTGTCCTGACTGACCAGGACGATTTCGACGTCGGGCCGGCGGCGACACAGCCGCTCCAGGTGACGGGCTGTCGTGACGCCGCCGAAACCCCCGCCGAGGATGACGATCCTGGTCCGCTTTGTGCGCCCGTCGCCTGAGTTGTTCATCGGGAATACACGCATGACATACCTCTCGAAGCTTGAGTTGGTCGCGTTGCGCGACAGCCATTCGGGCCCACTCGTGCGCGGTCGCGGCGCTCAGCAGGTACGTGTGCCCTCCGACAAGCACGAGCTCACCTCGTTTGTGGGTTCCTCTGTCAAGTTCGGGTGGCGGGGAACTCGACGTACGCGATGCCCGTGAGGTTGCCTTGCGCCCCCAGCAGCGTTCGCCGGTTCGACCCATCGAGGCCGGCGCTGTAAACTGAACCCGCCAGATCGGTGATGAACATCCGGCTGCCGTGCAGATCCAAGGCCAGGCCGATTCCTTCCATCAGGTGACGGAACACGATTTCGGGCGCCGGGCGCTTGCCGGCCGGCACATCGAGCGGTGCGCGGCTGACCGTATTGCCGCGGGGCGGGTCTCCCCGGTCCGTCCAGTAGAGGTTGCGAGCACCCGGATCGATGTCCAGGTCGATCGGTTCCGGCAGCGCGTCGTAAAGCAACTCGACATCTCGGCGAGTTGATCCCGTCTGGCCCGGCGGCATCTCGATGTTGGCACGGAACAGGCGACCCTTGCCCCCCTTGGTTTCACCCTTCTGCGTCCAATAGAACTTGCCGCCATCGGCATCGACGGCAATGCCCACGCACCATTTCGTGGCGTCAGGCCCGGGTCGAGGGTCGCCGCCGCTGGTATCGACGAGCGTCTCGACATTCGAACCATCGAGGTTGGCGCGCATGACGCGCATGCCTTCCCGGTCGCACCAGTACAGTTTTCCGGTCGTCTTTTCGATCTGAAGCTGCTTGGGAGTGAACGTGCCTCCGGGCGGAATAATGGTCGTCACGTTCCGACCATCGAGATCCGAACGGAGGATGGAGCCGTCGTTCGCGGTGGGGTTTCCCATGTTGGTCCAGTAGAGATGCCCCGCGGCGATATCGACCGCCAGCCCGTCCGGAAGCTTTTCGCCGTCCACGACGATTGTCTTGAGATCGGAACCGTCGGGATTTGCAGACCGTACCTGGCCGCCGGCCGCGTCAAGGAAGAAGATGCGGCTGGCAATGGCGTTCTTCTTGTCGTTCCGATCCGTAGGTTTCTGCGTCTTGCTCATGGGTCACAATTCCTATGTGGGGAAAAAATCGTTGTGCGGCGTTGCTCGGAAGTCGCGCAAGCGGAAGCATGCTTATTGTGCGGCCACGGGCTCCTTTGTCGTGGTAAAGTGCGGCGGGCGTTTCTCGATGAAGGCGGAGAACGCCTCCTTGGCCTCCGCCGAGCGAACGCGTGTGGCGAACTCCTCGTTTTCGGCAGTGATCGCCTGCTCGAGCGGCTCGCGGGATGACCGCTTCATGAGCCGCTTGCAGGCTCGGAGCGCCAAGATGGGTTTCTCCGCCAACTTCCGCGCGGTCTCATTTGCCGTGGCCAGCAGATCCTGGTCGGGGACAACGCGGGTCACGAGTCCAAGGTCCGCGGCACGCCGGGCGTCAAAAGGCAGACCCAACAGGAGTAACTCCGCGGCGCGGAGGTGGCCGACACGGCTGGGAAGCGAGTAACTCGAGCCGAATTCCGGCACCACGCCCAAATTGACGAAAGGCATCTGGAACTTCGCGCTCTCGCCCGCATAGACGAAGTCGCAGTGCGTCAACATCGTGGTGCCGCCTCCGATTGCGGCGCCCCGAACCGCAGCGACCAGCGGCTTGTCGAACGCGATCAGCGCCTTCATCAATCGGGCCTGAGGAGATTCACCCGGCCCGGGCGGATTCTTCAAAAAATCCTCAAGGTCATTGCCCGCGGAGAAGGAATCCCCCGCCCCATGCCAGAGCGCCACCCGTACGCCTTCGTCCTTCGCCGCATTGTTGAGGATTTCCGCAAGCGACACGTACATGCTCGACGTCATCGCGTTCTTCTTGGCCGGACGATTCAACTGGATATCCAGGATGTTTCCGGAACGTTCGGTGATGATGTCACTCATCGTCCACCTCCCGAAACGGCGCCGGCCGTCTGTAAGCCGGTGATGGACTTCGCGTCGAACCCGAGTTCCCGAAGGACCTCTTCGTTGTGCTCGCCAAGTTCCGGCGCGCGCTTGGCCGGCACTTTGGCGACGCCATGCACCTGAATCGGACTGCTGATCGTCGAGGTGAGCCTGCCACCCGCGCCTTTCAGGGGAACGATGATTTCGTTCAGGCGCAATTGGGGGTCGGTGATCACTTCCTGTGGCCCGCGGACGACCCCGAATGTGACGTGGACGCCACCGAAGACCGCTTGCCAATGCGCCATCGGCTGCGCGCCGAAGACTTCGTCGAGGATCGCCGTAAGGGGCGCCATGTTCGCCATCAACTCCGCCGGTTCAGAGAACCGCGGATCCGTCAGGAGGTCGCTGCGGCCGATGGCCTTCGCCACGGCCGCCAACTTGTCCGGAGTGACGATGAGGAGGAACCAGGTGCCATCGGACGCCCGATACACATTCAGCGCCGCGTTGGCGGGATTCTTACGATCGTGGGGGGCGTAGAACGTCGCCTCGCTGAGCGCCGCCTGGATCGAGACGCTTGCCGACCAAACACCCTCGGCCAGCAGGGAGGTCGTGACATACGAACCCTTGCCGGTGCGCTCCCGGCGATAGAGCGCGGTGACAATCGCGGAATAGAGGCCCACGGCGGTCGCATTGTCACCACTGCCGGCCACGGGCCAGGTTGGCGGCGCGCCGGCGTCCCGCGTCATCGACAGCAACCCGCTGCGCGCCCAGTATGCGGTGATATCAAAGCCCGGGAGGCCTGCATCCGGCCCGTTTTCGCCGAATCCGGTGACATCCGCATAAATCAGCCGCGCGTTCCACTGCACCAGACCGTCGTATTCGAGATTCAATCGCTTGCGTGCCGGATGCGGCGTGTTGACGATGAATACGTCGGCCCATTTGACCAGCTTCTCTACAACCTGCTGGGCGCTCGGTGCCTTGAGATCGAGTGTGATGCCGCGCTTGTTGCGGTTGGCCAACTGAAAAGGGTACGCGTCCTTGGCCTTCGGCTGTGGCGGGATCTCGTGCCCATGTCTCCAGTAGTCGCCGGAGGGGGGTTCGACTTTGATCACGTCGGCGCCGAAGTCGGACAAGATGACCGCGGCGCTGGGACCCGCAATAAAGCTCGCGAAGTCCACCACCTTCAATCCTGTAAAGATGTTGTCTGTCGGGTTTTCAGCCAGCATAAGTACATCCTTTTGCGCGTGAATCCGTTGGATCGTCTTGGCGAAGTGACGTTCAGCGTGCGTGGAACTGGGCGGGCCGCTTCTGCAGGAAAGCCTGCGTACCTTCCGTTTTGTCTTCCGTTCCGGCGCAGAGTCCGAAGAGCGAGGCTTCAAGTGACAGGCCTTCAGTCTGAGTGGTCTCCAGTCCTTTATTTACCGCTTCGAGCGAGTACTTCACCGCGAACGGCGCATTGGACAGGATCTGCTTCAGGATCGTTTCCGCGCGCGGGATGAGACCGCCTGGCGGGACGACCTCGTTGACGAGCCCGATGCGATAGGCCTCCTGCGCGGTGATCATCTCCCCGGACAGGATGAGCTGCAGGGCGCGTCCCTTGCCGATCAACCGCGGCAGCCGTTGTGTTCCGCCGCCGCCGGGAATGACGCCCAGCTTGACTTCCGGTTGTCCGAACCTCGCGTTCTCCGCGGCGATGCGAATCGTGCAAGCCATGGCGGTCTCGCAACCGCCGCCGAGTGCAAAACCGTTGACGGCGGCGATGACCGGCTTGCCCAGGTTCTCGATCAGATTGAGGACGTCTTGTCCGTACGTGCTGGACCGTTCGGCCTCCACGGCAGTGATCCGGGCGAGCTCCCCGATGTCGGCACCGGCGATGAACGCCTTATCGCCTGCGCCGGTCAGGATCACGCCGCGAACCTCAGCGTCATCCCGCGCATCCCCGAAGGCCGCTCGCAACTCCTCCCAGGTTTGTTGATTGAGAGCGTTGAGCACCTTGGGCCGGTTGAGCGTGACGTACGCGAGCGCGCCTTTCTTCTCGTAGACCACGTTCTCAAAGGTTGTCGTTGTTGCTTGGGCGGTCATGGGTAGAAGTCCTCGTTGATGTCGTGAATTACAACAGTGGGTGATCACGGCGCGGTGGGGCTACAGAAAGGCACTTAGGCCCGTAATTGCCTTGCCTACGATCAGGTTTTGCATCTGGTATGTGCCCTCGTAGGAGTAGAGCGCCTCGGCATCCGCGAAATACCGGGCGGCGTGGTAGTCGAGGGAGATGCCGTTGCCGCCGAATATCTCCCGGCCCCAGGCGACGGTCTCGCGCATCCTGGCCGTGGTGAACGCCTTGGATAGCGCCGCATGGGCGTCGGTCATCTTGCCTTCGGCGTGGAGCTGCGCCGTGCGAACCACCATGCACTGGGACGCCGTAACATTGGCAAGCATCTTCGCCAGCAGGTCCTGAATGAGCTGGAATGAGCCGATCGGCCTGCCGAACTGCAAACGCTCCTGCGCGTACCGGAGCGCGTGCTCATAAGCGCCCATCTGGCATCCCGTCGACTCCCACCCGACGCCGAATCGCGTCATGCGCAACACCCGCGCGGTCTCGCGGAACGATTTGCCCTCCTGGAGGCGGTTTTCCTCAGGCACGCGAACGTCCTTGAGCGTGATCAGTCCGTTCTGGACGATTTTCAGCGCGATCTTGTTCTGAATCTTTTCGACGCTGAACCAGGGCGTGGTCTTGTTCTCGATGATAAAGCCCTTCACCTGATTGTCGGCGACGTCCTTCGCCCAAATGATCGAAACGTCGCACCACGGCGAGTTGCCGATCCACTTCTTTTGACCATTGAGGACCCAGGTGTCGCCCTCGCGTTTCGCCGTTGTCGTCAGGCCGCCCGAGGCGCCGGAACCCACCAGCGGCTCGGTCAGACCGAAACAGCCGATCTTTTCCAAGCGCGCCATCGGCGGCAGCCACTTCTGCTTCTGCTCTTCGGAACCGGCGAGGTAGATCGATCCCATCGCCAGGCCATCGTGGACCCCGAAGAAGGTCGAGATCGACGCATCCGTGCGCGCGAGTTCCATCATCACCAATCCAAAGAGCAGCGCGCTTCCACCCCTGCACCCGTACCCTCTCATGCCGAGGCCCCCCAAGTTCAGATCCTTGAAAGCGGGAAGCAGTTCGAACGGGAATGAGTCGGTCGCCCAGTACTTTGTGACGATAGGGGCAGCCTTGGCCTCCATGAAGGCGCGCACCTGCTTGACGACGGCCAGTTCATCCGGCGGCAACGTCTCGGCGAGCTCGTAGAAATCGCTGTTTGGCGCAGGCAGTGGCTTGGATTGGGTGGCATTATGAGTGTCGGCTGGCATGTAGTTCTCCGTGACGGGTGTGCGAGGCAAGTCCTCAGCAAGAGGGAGTTCTCGCAGGCGCAGTGGTGCTGGTCCGGATTCGCGGACTGAATAAGAAGTCGGAGCAACAATTGCTTCAGGGAAGTGTTTCGCCCGCCTTTGCGCGAAGGGCCAGGAGCCCCAGCAGCACGTCATTTTCCGCCTCGGCGAGCTGCTCGACGGTGTGGCCGTTTGCCTCCGTCACCACACTGTCGATCAACGTCTTCTTGAGGGCCGGGGTGACGTCGGGCATCTTCAGGTCTTTCATCATGCCGACGAGCGGATCCATCAGATGGTCCATGAAGTGATTGATGCCACCGGCGCCGCCGCCCAGATGCCATTGCAGGCTCTGGCCCATCACACCCCATCGAAGCCCGGGCCCATAGGAGACGGCGATGTCCGCGTCCGCCACGCTCAGGACGCCGTCCTGGATGAGATGCAGCATCTCCTTGTAGAGCGCCGCCTGCAGACGGTTGGCCGCGTGGCCCGGAAGAGCCTTGCGCAGGCGGATCGGCTTCTTGCCGATCGAGGCATAGAACGACATCGCGCGTTCGACGACGGCGTCCGACGTTTTCGCCCCGCCGACCACCTCGACCAGGGGAATGATGTGCGGCGGATTGAACGGGTGCCCGATCACGCAGCGCTCGGGGTGTTTGCATTGCGCCTGCATGACGTCCATGGTGATGCCGGAGGAACTGGACGCGATCATCGATTCCGTTGGGGTGACCGCGTCCATGTCGGCGAAAAGCTTGATCTTGAACTCGGGTCGTTCCGGAGCGTTCTCCTGGACGAAGTCGGCGTTCGCGAGCGCCCCGTGCATATCCGCCGTAAAGGTCAGCCGATCGCGGGATGCGCCGGCCGAGAGCCCGGCCTTGGCGAGCGCGGGCCAGGCATCGGCGACGTAGTTGCGGAGGATCGCTTCCGCGTTGGGCGCCGGATCGGTGGCGCTCACATCGAAACCACTTGCAAGGTAGTACGCAGCCCAGCTTGCACCGATAACTCCCGTGCCGACGATCGCAATGCGACGAATAGGTGTGTTCAACGCCATGGTTACGGTTCCTTTGGAAGGATGCATGTTCGCCAGTTCGAACACGCTCTCGCGAGCCTCGAAGGCAACACGCGCGCCGCGAGCCGTCACTGAAGGCCGAATGTCCGGCTGGCCAATCGCTGAGCACCATGCGGGGGGACAATCGACTGCCGGGCCGCAGCAGAGGAAGGATTTGTGAATGCCCGATGCCCCGATGGCCTGGAACGTGGTGAATCTCAGATGTCCAGTTGCTCAAATCCTGAGCACCAGACGGGGCGACGCGGGTCACCTCGGGAGTGTGGCAGGGGACCCGCGGGTACCGTGATTGCTATGAACTTAAATCGCGGAGTGTCGCGATCGTGAGGGTGGCGACGGTCGTCTGCAAGCCCTGCATGGCCTTGCGCAGGGTCCGGTACTGTTCATGCGCGTCGTCCGCGCGTCCCTCGACCGCCATCTGTTCCAGTGCTTTGGCGGCCTCGGCGGTGCTGGTTGAAAACGCGGAGACGAGGCCTCGCAACGCGTGCGCAGCGGTTCGAATGTGTTCGGCATCTGACGATCGCACGGCCGCTTCTAGTTCGCCGAGGAGTTGCGGCGCCTCTTCACGGAAGAGTTGAACCATCTCGCCGAGCAGCGCCCCGTCGCCGCCGCAGGCGCTCATCAGGACGGCTGGGTCGATCAAGTAGTGATCCGCCTCCGGGTTCGCCGCAACGGCTCGCTCGAGCGTCGCATACACGTCCGCCGCACGCACCGGCTTGGCCAGGTAATCGTCCATGCCGGCCGCGATGCAACGGTCGCGATCGCGTTTGCCGGAGAGCGCGGTCAGCGCCACGACCCAAAGGTGCGTGCCGGTCGTCTTCTCGCCCTCTCGAATGGCTTTGACGACCTCAAAGCCGTCCATCTCCGGCATGTTCACATCCAGCATCAGAAGATCGAAGGCGCCGTCGATCAGTGCCCCCAGCGCTTGTTTGCCGTTCTCGACGATCTGCACGGAGTGCCCTTGCCGCTCCAGCAGGCGTCGGATGACCTGCTGGTTGAACTTCTTGTCTTCCGCGACCAGGACGTTGAGCCGGCGCGAGGGCCCCGGCTCGGGTGCCGGCCCCATCACCAAGGCGCGCGGTGCGACGCCGGCCGATTCCGCGACGACGGGCCCGGCCGCACCTTGGGACAACACCCGATAAAGTTGGTCGAGCAACTCCTCCTGCTGCACCGGCTTCATGAGGGCCGCGCTGATGTTTAGCGCGCGATAGCGCGCCGCGTCGCCCGGGCGATCTTCTGACATCAACAAGATGATCCGGCACCCGTTCAGTTCGGGCGTCTGTGAAATGCCCTTGGCCAGCTCAAGCCCGTCAGTTCCCGGGATGCGCGCGTCCAGCAGCACGAGCGCGAACGGCTCGTTCGCCGCGACGCCTCGCCACAGCGCGCTCATCGCCGCAGGGACGTCGGCCGTCGTGACGGGCTTCATCCCCCAGCCGCGCACCCAACCGGCCAGGATCGTCCGGTTGGTCGCGTTGTCGTCGACGATCAGAACGCGCAGGCCGTGCAGGTCCACCACAGGCGGGAGCGCCGGCACCGCGGCGAGGCGCGACGAGCGGCCGAAGCGGGCCGCGAACCGGAACGTGCTGCCGTGGCCGACCTCGCTTTCCACGGTGATGCGCCCGCCCATCATCTCCACCAGCCGCGACGAGATCGTCAGGCCCAGGCCCGTTCCGCCGTAGCGACGCGTCGTCGAACTGTCGGCCTGCTCGAATGCCCGGAAGATCGCCTGCTGCTTCTCCGGGGGGATGCCGATTCCTGTATCCGCAATGTCGAACTCGATCACGGCTTCCTGCTCACCCGTCGCCCGGGCCCCGACGCGAACGATCACTTCCCCCGCTTCGGTGAATTTGATGGCGTTGCCGATGAGGTTAAGCAAGACCTGCCGCAGGCGATTGCCGTCGCCGACGAGCCCGTCGGGCACCTCCGCCTCCACGTGACATGCGAGTTCCACGCCCTTCTTGTGCGCCCGGAGCGCCAGCGCCCGCAGCGTCTGGTTCAGCACAGTGCGGAGCGAGAAATCAACCTCTTCCAGTTCGAGATGGCCCGCCTCGATCTTCGAGAAATCGAGCAGGTCGTTGATCAGGTTGAGCAGACCTTCGGCGGAGGCCAGGACGATGTTGATGTTGCCGCGCTGCTCGTCGGTCAGCGGCGTGTCCAGTGTCAGCTCGGCCATGCCGACGATCGCGTTCATCGGCGTGCGGATTTCGTGGCTGACGTTCGCCAGGAACTCGTCCTTGGCGCGGTTGGCGTGCTCCGCTGCCTCCTTGGCCTTCCGCAGCGCCGCCTCGAATTGCCTGGCCTCAGTAATGTCTTCCACGAGCCCACCGACGCGAGGGACCTCTCCGGTCCCCTTCTTCAGGGGGAAGGCCCGACATCGCACCCAGCGCATCGACCCGTCGGGCCGGGTGATACGGAAATCCGTCTCGGTGGATATGCCGTGGTTCTGTTGCTCAAAATGTTTGAAGACCATCTCCCGATCATCGAGATGTACGCTCTCGATCCATGATCGCGGCTGTTCGTAGAGGCTCTGGCACGACCGACCCCAAAACTCCTCATAGGCAGGGGAGATGTAGAGCAAGCGTTGCCATTCGTTTTCCTGCAACCAGAAGACGCCACGCACGTTTTCCGCGAGTTCACGGAATCGCTCCTCGCTCTTCCGCATCGCCTCCTCCGCGCGCGTCCGCTCGGTGATGTCGTGGCAGATGCCGATGATGCCGATGATGTTCCCCTGGCCGTCGCGGTAGGGAGCCTTCGACGCGAGGTAGGTGCGAGTCATGCCGCCGGCAGTCAACTGCCTTTCGTCCGTATCAGCGACCCCTGATTCCATCACCCTTTGGTCATGCGCCACCACAAGACGAGCGTCGTCCGCGCCCCAAATCGCCGTGTCATCCCTGCCAAGCACCTCGTCGGCTGGTTTGCCGACCATTCGGCTGGCTGCCGCGTTGAACATGAGATGCCTTCCGTCGCGGTCTTTGACGTACACAGCATCCTGCGTCCCATCGACGACCGCTTGAAGCAGTTGCGTTGTTCGCCGCAGCTCCTCCTCGGACTGATTGCGCTCGGTGATATCACGATAGTTGGCCACGATTCCGGCGACGGCGGGATCGTGCAGGAAGTTCTGCCCGACGGCCTCAATTTCCCTCCATGACCCATCGGCGCGGCAAAGCCGGAACTGGCCCGTGACCGGGGCGCCGGGAGTGCTTCGAACCTTCTCAAAGAACACCCGCTGGGTTGCGCGGTCGTCAGGATGCACGATCGGATCACTGAAGACGTTCTGGCCGATCCGATCCTCCGGACGGTATCCGAGCAGCCGTTCAATCGACGGCGACTGGAAGACGACGCTGCCTTCGGCGTCGAGGAGACTGATCATGTCCGAGGCGTTCTGGACCAAGGCACGGAACAGCTCCTTGCTGGGGACCAGTTGCGTGCGGCCTTGTTCGTGCATAAGCACCTCACGGGACGGGACTTTGGTATTGTATTCGCTAAGCCCCGTCCCGATGACAGCCCCCACAACGAACGCAGTTCTGCCTGCTGCGCCGCCCGGCAGCCTCCAACCCGCTGGCGACAAAGTTGCCATCTGCTCAAAAACCGGCCATGGATATGGCGATTCATGCTGGACAACGCGGGGATTACCTCGACAATGACATATGCACTTTCCGGACCACGCAGATGGCCAATCTGCTGCTCGTCGACGATCACCCGAAGCTGATCTTCAAACAGGTCAGCGGCGTTTTTGCGCAACGTGGCCTCCAGATTGAAGTTGCCCAAACGGGCAACGATGCGATCTATCAGGTTGCCCGGGGCGGGACGGACGTTGTCCTTCTGGATGTGGGCCTGCCGGACATGGGGGGGTTGGAGGTTTACCAGCGGATCCGGCAGATCGATGCCCGCATCCCGGTGGTCTTCGTCACGGCAACCGACTCCACGGAAACCGCAATTGAGGCGATGCGGCACGGGGCATTCGAATACTTGTTCAAGCCCCTCGATCTTGAGCGGCTCGAGGAGGTGATCACGGAGGCGTTGGAAGTCGCCCGGTGGATGCGCGAGCCCGCAGTGGTCATGAAAGGGGACGGCACCGCCGCGGAAGACGTTCGCGGCGACGCCATCGTCGGTCGTTGCCCGGCCATGGGTGAGGTGTACAAAGCGATCGGCCGCGTGGCAGATCAGAATGTGATGGTGCTGATCACGGGCGAGAGCGGCACCGGAAAGGAACTGGTCGCCCGCGCGATCTATCAACACAGCGGTCGGTCGGACAAACCGTTCCTCGCCATCAACTGCGCCGCCATCCCTGAGAGCCTGCTGGAAAGCGAGTTGTTCGGCCACGAAAAGGGCGCGTTCACCGGGGCCGACCGCCGCCGCATCGGCAAGTTCGAGCAGTGCAACGGCGGTACCATTTTCCTGGACGAGATCGGCGACATGCCGCTGGCGACGCAAGGAAAGATCCTGCGGCTTCTCCAGGACCAGACGTTCGAGCGGGTCGGTGGAAACGAGACCATCCAGACGGACGTTCGCGTCATTGCCGCGACCAACCGCGACCTCAAGGCGCTCGCAGAGCAGAGCAAGTTCCGGCCCGATCTGTACTATCGCCTGAGCGTCTTCACCATCCGGCTCCCGTCGTTGCGGGAACGCGGCGACGACCTGCCGATGCTGGTGAACCATTACCTCGGCCGCTTCAACCGCGAATTGGGCCGGGATGTGCGCGAGGTCGCGCCCGAGGCGATGGAGAGGCTGCGCGCCTACGACTGGCCAGGCAACATCCGCGAGTTGCAGAGCGTCGTCAAGCAAGCGCTGCTGCACGCGACGGGAGGGGTGCTCCTTCCGACGTTTCTGCCCGAGCTGTCCTCTGCTGAGGGCGCAAAGGCGACCCCGTCGGGCGCGGAGTTCGACAAAGGCTGGGCGACGTTGAGAGGCTTCATCCGCCAACGTTTCGCAATCGGCAGCACGGACCTGAATGCCGAGGCGCAACTCGAAGTCGATCGCATTCTGCTCCCGGCCGTCCTGGAGTTCACCGACGGCAATCAAGTCCAGGCCGCCCGGATCCTGGGGATTTCACGGCAGACGCTCCGCCAACGCCTCCGCAGTATCGGGCGCAGCGTCGTGAAGACCTTCGGCGAAGACCCAGTTTGAGTCACCGAGTCGGACAAGACAGCCTTGGGTGCCACAATCGATGGACCGGAGCACACGCATGATGCGGTATTACCACTCCGCGATCAGCATCCCCGCGGTTGGATAGCCATGCCTTCCGAACGATTTGACCCGCAAAGATGCATCGCCTCGCGACCCGACATGGTTCCGCCGCCAGATCAACGCCGTCGGCCCAATCCGCATCGCCCACGTCCATCACCGCGACTCGCGGGCCCTCGATCTAAACGCTGATCAATTCCGGACCAGCCGGGAAAGTTTTGAGCACTCAGTCGTCGGGCTCAACCGGCAGCAGCCAGTTGAATGCCTCGGGACACACCTTCACGCTGGGGTGAGCAGCGTGGCATTACCCTTGCCTTAGGGCGAGCCGCGGCAGCAGCGACGCTTTCGTCGGGTCGCCACCGTTTAGGCTCGTGCGAGTTCCCAGCGAGGAGATGCATCGTGGCACATACGGTAGCAGGACATCTGGTCGACATGCTGGCCCAGGCGGGCGTCCGGCAGATCTACGGCGTCGTGGGCGACAGCCTCAATCCGTTGACAGACGCGCTTCGCCGCAGCTCGATCACGTGGGTGGACGTTCGCCACGAAGAAAGCGGGGCGTTTGCCGCCGGGGCGGAGGCCCAACTCACCGGGCAATTGGCGGTGTGCGCGGGCAGTTGCGGCCCGGGGAACCTGCACCTGATTAATGGTCTCTTCGACGCCCACCGCAGCCAAGCGCCCGTCCTGGCCATCGCCGCTCACATCCCCAGTTCCGAAATCGGCACCGGCTACTTTCAGGAGACCCACCCGGACCAGCTCTTCCGGGAGTGCAGCCATTATTGCGAACTCATTTCTCATCCCGGCCAGGCGCCGCGAGTGATTCAAACCGCCTTGCAGCACGCCGTGAGTAAGCGGGGCGTGTCGGTGATCGTGTTGCCGGGGAACATCGGCGCTTCGGAGGAGCCCTCGAATAACCTCGCAATGGGAGCGGCAACCGCGTGTCCCCAGGTTCGTCCCTCCGATGGGGATCTGGCGCGTTTGGCCGATCTTCTTAACCAGGGGGCGCGAGTGACCCTCTTTTGTGGAGCCGGCTGCGCCGGCGCGCACGACGAGGTCGTAGCCCTCGCCGAAAAGCTGAACGCGCCGGTCGGCTACAGTTATCGCGGCAAGGAGTGGGTCGAATGGGACAACCCCAACGCGGTCGGCATGACCGGCCTTTTGGGCTGGGGCTCGGCCTACCAGGCGATGCACGGCTGCGACGTGCTGCTCTTGCTCGGCACGGATTTCCCGTACGACGCGTTTATGCCGACCAAGCCGAAGATCGCGCAGGTGGACCTCCGGCCCGAGCGCCTGGGCCGACGATCGAAGCTCGACCTGGGCCTTTGCGGAGATGTTCGCGAGACGATCAAGGCCCTGCTCCCTCTAGTCGAGCCGCGGAACGACCGGACGTTTCTTGATGCGATGCTCGTGCAGTACAAGGTGGCGCGCCGCAAGCTCCGCGCGTACGTCGATCACGTAGGAAAACGGCAGCCGATTCACCCTGAGTACGTTGCCGACACGGTCAACGAGTTAGCGGCCGCGGACGCCGTGTTTACGGTCGACACGGGGATGTGCTGTGTGTGGGGGGCGCGATACCTCGAAGGTGCAAAGCACCGAAGAATCATCGGTTCGTTCAACCATGGCTCGATGGCCAACGCACTGCCGCAGGCGATTGGCGCGCAAACGGCCTTCCCCGGGCGGCAAGTGATCAGCTTTTCGGGCGACGGCGGGCTCTCGATGCTCATGGGAGAGTTGCTAACACTCGCCCAGTATCAACTTCCCGTCAAGGTCATCCTCTTCGACAACCACCGGCTGGGCATGGTGCAACTCGAGCAAGAGGTCGCCGGCTATCCCAACTACGGCGTTGATCTGAAAAACCCCAACTTCGCAGCCGTCGCCGAAGCTATTGGGCTGGCGGGGCTGCGCGTCGAGGACCCGGCACAGGTCCGTCCGGCCCTGGAGAAGGCCATGGCGATCAACGGACCGGTGCTGGTGGACGTGGTGACCGACCCGAACGTCCTGGCAATGCCGCCCAAGGCGACCATCGCGGAGGCGAAGGGGTTCGCCCTGGCAATGACCAAGATGGCCTTCACCGGCGAGTTGAAAGACGTGACCGACACCGTGATGGCGAATTGGCGATATCTCTTGGCCGAAAAGGGTTGGCAGCCCACTACAGATGCAGGCGAATGAAGATCCGAAGGGTCATTGCGCGATTCCTGGCGGGTGGATTCATTCGGTCGCTTGCGTCTCTATGTGAAGTCCCGGGTTTCTGGTTGGGCCGGTGAGGTGACCATGCCTATCCCATTGAACTGCCTTTTGCGAGTCAACGCGATCATGGCCGCCTCAACCGTGCCCGTGCTCGACCCGGCGTCCCCGAACGCCACCACGATCCGAAATCTCTTTGTCAGCGTCTTCTTGATCTGCTGCGCGATTTTCGTAGTGGTTGTGGCGCTCATCGTCATATCGGTCGTTCGTTTTCGGGGCGGAAGCACCCCCGTCCAGGACTTCGGCCGTCGCCGATCAGAAGTGGTCTGGGCCATTACGCCCGTGATGATCGTTTTCGGTTTGAGCGCCGTTTCCACCAAATTGATCCTGTCGATCCTCGCCATGCCGACTTCGCAGGTTTCCGAGGCTGGTGACGCGGATCTGGTCGTCATCGGGCATCAATGGTGGTGGGAAGTGCGATATCCGGCGGCCGGGGCGGTGACGGCCAACGAGATCCATCTTCCGGTCGGCCGGAAGCTGCGCGTGCGGGTGGAGGCCGCGGACGTGATCCATTCGTTCTGGGTTCCGCAACTGGGCCCCAAGATGGACATGATCCCCGGCCACCCCAACTTCGTCTGGCTCGAGGCGGATCGCGCCGGCACTTATGAAGGCTCGTGCGCGGAATTCTGCGGTGACCAACACGCATGGATGCGGTTTACGGTCGTCGCGGAACCCGAACCGCAGTACCGGGCATGGCTGGCGCACCAGGCGCAGCCGGGTTCGGCGCCGGCGGACGCGCTGGCCGAAGCCGGCCGACGCTTCTACTTCGCCCAAACCTGTGCGAACTGCCACGCGGTCAAGGGAACCAGCGCGGTGGCGAATGCAGCGCCCGACCTCACGCACGTTGCCAGCCGCACCGAGCTTGCCGCGGGCGTGATCCCCAACACCCCGCAGAATCTCGCGCGATGGCTGCGCAACCCGCAGGCGATCAAGCCGGGATGTCAGATGCCCAATTTCACGCTGGATGACGAACACCTGACGCAACTGGTCGCCTACCTGGAGGGCCTGCGATGACCGCCGGTTCGATCGCCAATTCCCAACCCGACGAGCGCGGGCTGTCCGCCGAATCGTCGCTGCTCGGGTGGTTCAGTTCTGTCGACCACAAGCAGATCGGGCTCCTGTACATCTGCACGGCGCTCGTGTTCCTGCTGATCGGCGGGGCCGAAGCGATCGCGATCCGGCTCCAGCTCGTGGTGCCCAACAACACGCTCATCGGGCCCAGTCTCTTCAACCAGTTGTTCACGATGCATGGCACGACCATGGTCTTCCTGGTCGGCATGCCGATCCTCACCGGCTTTGCGAACTACCTGGTCCCGCTCATGATCGGGGCATCGGACGTGGCCTTCCCGCGGCTCAACGCGTTCGGCTATTGGCTCGTCCCGCTCGGCGGGATCCTGCTGCACTACAGCTTCCTGACCGGCTCGGCACCGAACGCCGGGTGGTTCAACTACGCGCCGCTGAGCGAACGGGCGTACTCCTCCCTGCAGGGCGTCGATTACTGGCTGATTGCGCTGCTGGTGCTGGGGATCGGCTCGGTCAGTTCGGCAATCAACCTGATCGTGACGATCATCCTCCGCCGCGCACCGGGCATGAGCCTGCAGCGGGTGCCGCTGTTCGTCTGGATGATGTTCATCACGTCGATCCTCATCATCCTCGCGATCCCGGCGCTAAATAGTGCCTTGGTGTTGCTGCTGATCGACCGCACGCTCGGTTCCGCCTTCTTCGATGCCAGCCGGGGCGGAAACAGCCTCCTCTGGCAGCATTACTTCTGGATCTTCGGGCATCCCGAGGTCTACATCCTGGCCCTCCCGGCGTTCGGGATGATCTCCGAGGTCATCCCGGTGTTCTCCCGCAAGCCGATCTACGGGTACGAGTTCGTCGCCGCCTCGACCGTCGCGATCGGCATCCTCAGCATGGGGGTCTGGGCCCACCACATGTTCGCCGTCGGGCTCGGCCCCGCCTACGACGCATTCTTCGCGATCGGCAGCCTGCTCATCGCGATCCCGACGGGCCTGAAGGTCTTCAACTGGACGGCGACGCTCTGGGGCGGGTCGATCCGCCTCACGACCTCGATGTGTTTCGCGATCGCATTCCTCGTGCAGTTTGTGATCGGCGGGTTGACGGGCGTCATGTTTGCCGTCGCACCGATCGACTGGCAGTTGACCGACACGTACTTCGTCGTCGCCCACTTCCACTACGTGCTGTTCGGCGGCACGATCTTCGCCCTGTTCGCCGGCGGGTTCTATTGGTTCCCGAAAATGACGGGACGCCTGCTGGACGAGCGCCTGGGCAAGATCACCTTCTGGCTCATGGTGATCGGCTTTAACATGACGTTTTTCGTCCAGCATTTCCTGGGACTCATGGGGATGCCGCGGCGGACGTACACCTACGGCGATCACCCCGGCTGGTTCGCGCTCAACGCGATCTCGACGGCGGGCGCGTTCTTCATGGGCGCCGGCGTCCTGGTGTTCCTGTGGAATGTCCTTCGCACGCTCCGCATCGGCGAGGCAGCCGGCGACAACCCGTGGGACGCGTTCACGCTGGAATGGGCCACTACGTCGCCGCCGCACGAACAGAATTTTGCGCAGGTGCCGGAGGTGAAAAGCAGGCGGCCCGTCTGGGACATGAATCATCCCGATCTTGCGGACTGGAAGCTCAGCCGGACGCCCGAGGACCGGCGCCGCCCTCACAGTGCCGCCCGCCTCGCTTCCGCAGCCTTCATCGTGTCCGAAGCGATGTTCTTCCTCCTGCTGGTCTCCGCGTACGTGGTGTTCAACCGCACCACGGGCGAATCGTCCGCCGCCCGCGTCCTGGAAGTGGGCCGAACCGCGCTGTTCACCCTCCTGTTGCTGGCCAGCAGCATCACGCTCTGGCGGGCCGAACGTGCCCTGCGGGCGTTTGACCAGGACGGATTCCTCAGGTGGCTGGGCGTCACGCTCGGGCTTGGCGCGCTCTTTCTCATCAACCAGGGAGTGGAGTACGCGGGCCTGCTTCATCGCGGCATCACGATCAGCAGCAGCCTGTTCGGCTCGACGTTCTTCACGGTTACCGGGTTCCACGGGCTGCACGTTCTCGCCGGGCTCGTGGCTCTGGCGATCCTGTTCGTCCTCGGCAAGCGCGGGGCGTTAACCGGCCGCCGGTCCGACGTGCTTGGTGCAATCGGATACTACTGGCACTTCGTTGACGTGGTCTGGATCGTGGTGTTCAGCATTGTTTACCTCCGGGTGCTGTCATGATGACGACGTGGCAAGTGATGTCGGAACTATGGTACTGGCGGTCGCCCGCATGGGTGATCGTCCTCCTGGCGACGTTTGTCTACACGGTGGCGGCCCTGAGACGGCCGGTCACGCCGCGCCAGGTCACATGCTTCGTCATCGCAGCCGCGACGTTTGTCGTGGCCCTCGCTTCGCCCCTAGCCGTCCTGTCCAGCCAGTATTCGTTCAGCGCCCACATGATGCAGCACCTGCTGCTGCTGCTGATCGTGCCGTTGTGCGCAATCCTGGCATGGCCGTTGTCGGAAGCCGTCGCGACTGACAACTTCGCGCTGCCGTCGCCGTTCGGGACTGCCGCAGTGGGGTGGCTCACAAGCGTTGGGGCGATGTGGTTCTGGCACGTGCCCGCGCTCTGCACGGCCGCGATGCAGAACTCAGGGATATTCGCGATACAAACCTGCTCGCTGGTCGTGGCGGGCGCCGCGTTCTGGTGGCCGGTGTTTCGGCCCCAGCTTCAGAGGCGGATGCAGCCGCACGTCGCGGCGGCGTACCTGTTTGCGGGCTGCGTCGGGTGCAGCCTGCTGGGCATCTACATTACGTTCTCGCCGGTCTCCGTGTGCCCGCTCTACGCCGCCGGCGGCGGGGGGGCGCTGGAGTTGACACGCCTCGTTCACGAGCAGTGGGGGCTCACCCACCGGCTCGACCAGCAATTGGGCGGGCTGCTCATGTGGGTCCCGGCCTGCATGGTCTACCTGGGCGCGATCCTTGCCACCCTCTCGTCGTGGTACCACGTGCCGGAACGGGCGGACGGCGCCTCGCGGTACCTCGCAGCGGAGTAACAACTCATGGAACAGCAAATCCTCGACGAGCCGACGGTGGAACGGGCGGAACCTCATTCTGAAGCGGCGCCCAAGCCGTCTTACGCACCGTTCCTTGTCGCGTTGGGCATCACGATGGGCTTTTGGGGGTTGGCGACTTCGCCGGTCATGTCGGCCGGCGGTTTGGCGGTCTTTGCCTGGGGACTCTGGTCATGGATCCGCGACATCGCACAAGCCTGGAGGAACTCGCATGCACGTGAAAGTTGAACAAGTGTCAGTGAATGGGACTCCATGCCCGGGCGCCGAGATTACCCGGCGGCGACTGTTTACTCGCATTTCCTGGGCCGCCGCCGGCGCGATCGGCGCGATGGCCGGGATCCCCGTGCTCGGGTTCGTGCTCGCACCGCTCGTGCGACCCGCCCCGTCGCGCTGGCGGCCCGTGGGCAGCGTCGACACGTTCCCGATCGGGCAAACGGTGAAGGTCGATTTCAGCGACCCGTCGCCGCTCCCTTGGTCCGGCATCACCGCCCGGACCGCGGCGTGGCTCCGCCGGGTCGGTGAGAACGAATTCATCGCGTTCAGCATCAACTGCCGCCACCTGGGCTGCCCGGTGCGGTGGGTGGAGGGAGCGAAGCTGTTCATGTGCCCGTGCCACGGCGGGGTCTATTACGAGGACGGTTCCGTCGCCGCCGGCCCGCCCCCCGAGCCGCTGGCGCGGTACGCGGTGCGCGTGAACGCCGGGCAGGTCGAGATCGAGACGAGCCCCATCCCATTGACGACCTTCAAATCCTAGCGCTCGAGGTGCTTCGCCATGTTCAAGTCCACTCTCACAGCCGCGTGGCGGTTCATCGAAGATCGCACCGGCGCCTCGCAAGTCGTCGGCCCGATGTTGAAGCACATTGTGCCGGCCAATGCGCGCTGGTGGTACGTGTTCGGCAGTGCGACCCTGTCCTGCTTCATCATGCAAGTGTTGACCGGCATCGGGCTGGCCCTCGCATACATCCCGTCCGGAGGCGAGGCGTTCCAGAGCCTGCAGTACATCACCCAACAGGCGCCGCTCGGCAGCGTCCTGCGCGGGATGCACTTCTTCGGCGCCTCGGCCATGGTGCTGCTCGCCGCCATGCACATGGCCCAGGTCTACCTCCACGCCACATATAAGTACCCGCGCGAGATGAACTGGATGAGCGGCGTCGTCCTGTTGCTGTTCACGCTTGCAATGGGGTTTACCGGACAGTTGCTGCGGTGGGATGCCAACGGCGTCTGGTCGGCCGTCGTCGGCGCCGAACAGGCCGCGCGGGCGCCGTTGGTCGGGCCGTTCATCGCCCACGCGATCCTCGCCGGCGACAACATCGGCGGGGCGACGCTGACGCGCTTCTACGTGCTCCATGTGTTCATCTTCCCGGCGTTCATCATCGCCGGCGTCGTCGTGCACATGGGGCTCATCCTGCGGAACGGGGTCAGCGAGATGCCCAAGCCCGGCCAGCCTGTGGTGCCCGCAACCTACAAACGTGACTACGAAGCGCGGCTCCAGAAGACCGGCGTTCCGTTCTGGCCGACGTCGATCTGGCGCGACGCGGTGTTCTCGCTGGCCGTCGTGGCCGCAATCATCGTCTGCGCGATCGTGTTCGGCCCGCCGGTCCTCGACAAGCCGCCAGACCCGACGACGCTCAACGTGAACCCGGCGCCAGACTGGTACTTCCTGTTCTACTTCGCGATCCTCTCCATGCTCCCGGCGAACCTGGAGACGTGGGTCATCCTCGGCGGGCCCCTGGTGGTCATCCTGGGGCTGCTGGCGCTGCCGTTGCTGTCTAACAAGGGAGAGCGGGCGCCCTCGCGCCGGCCTTGGGCGGTGGCGACGGTCGTGGTCGCCGTGACGGCGCTGGTCGTGCTCACGGTCTACGGGGCCCAGTCGCCTTGGTCGCCCCAGTTCGGCGCACGACCGCTCGCGGAACAGGTCCCAACCAGCACGGGGGCCGATGGCCCGGGCGCGCGCGTCTTCTTCGACAAGGGGTGCATCTATTGCCACGACATCGCCGGGGACGGCGGACACCGCGGCCCGGACCTCACTCGGGTCGGCGACCGCCTCTCCGCAGACCAACTGATCCTCCGGATCAACAACGGCGGGCACAACATGCCGGCGTTCGCCGGCCGCATCACGCACGACGAACTCGCGGCGCTCGTCGCGTTCCTCAAGTCGCGGCGCAGCGGAACCCCGTCGGGGCAGCCGGGCCGGTCAGATCTCGCTCTCACGCTGCCGCCGGCGGAACGCAGGTAGCGCGGGGTCACCCAAGAAGCGCCTGTGAAAACGATCGGTATAGTCGCGTTCGACGGGTCCCAGAGCCTTCGTACACGGCTGAAGGGTTTCTGGGATCTGGACCCTGTCCCATCCGTAGCTGAAGCCTCGGTGGCGGCGAAACGGCGGCCGCTGCGAGGGCGAACCGAGATACCGTTGCCGGTTTGTGCACGGCGATCACCTGCGCCGCATAGGGAACGGGGTTGGTCAGCCAATGCTGATTCGTCACATCTTCGCCGGATCAGCCGTTCGGGCGAGGTCGGCCGTCATTTGGCTCAGGATGTCCCGCAGTGCGCGGTCCCAGCCGCTTACGAGGCTATTCACGTTTCCCGGCTCAATCGGAACGGCGGAGCGGTAATCCTTCTGAAACATGATCCGCGCGTCTTCCCCCCCTTCGTCGAGGAGGAAGACGTGAACGGCGATCACGGCCTTGGCGGCGGCCGGGTCCGTGTAATCGCCATAGAGATCGGTCACGGTTCCTTCCAGAACGTACCGTCCGCCGACCGCGCTGGAGGCATCCACGACGACGTTGAACGGACTCGCCGCGGAGAGCCACCGAACCACGGCGCCGGTGAGCAACTGATCGGGCGGGGCGACGAACGCGTTGTAGTAGTCGGAGCGAAACTCGCCGCCCTTGTTCCGGTAGACGAACGCGGTGCCGTTATATGGCGCAGCGACTCGCAGCCGAGAGACCTGAAGGACGGGCCCATGGCGCCTGGGCGCCGCGGGCGGCGCGCCTGGGTCGATTGCGAAGAACGCCTTGTCCGGCTGGGGCTGGGCCAGGTTGCCGCACGACGTCGCCAGCAGGCACGCGGCGCCGGCCGCGAGCGTAATGACGAGATGCGACATTCGGCATGAACCATCGAGCATCGGTTACTCCCCGGGTTTGCGTCAGGGCGGCGGTTGGCTGAACAGCACCCGCGACGGATTCCGCCGCGCGTCCTCGGCCACGGCGTTCAGGTTCTCGACGACCGACCGCAGGTCGGCAATGGCCGACCGGAGGTCGTCTTCCTCCGCGGCGATGAGCCCGCGCACCTCGTGCATCGTCCGCCGCATGTCGGCCGCGAACGGCCCGGCGTTGGTCGCGGCGGCGGAGACCCCGGAAAGCGTCTGGTCAACGCTTGTCGTGCGTGATCTCGTCGAGTCGGGCGAGGGCAGATTGATCTTTTGAAGCTCCGCCGAGAGGTGTTCGATGGCGCCGGAGAGCAACGTCGCCGTGCTGGGGACGGACGACACGTAGACCGCCTCAGGCTTCCAGGAAATGGCGGCGGGCGGGAAGGCCTTGGGGTCGACGCCCGTCAGGGCGAAGACGCCGAGTTTGAAGTAATGCGTCGCACCCATACGGCACCTCATGGGGAATGGGAATCTCGCGGAATTCGCGTCGGCTGGCCCAACGACGGCTCCGGCGGCGGCCGGCGGTTGAAAAAGTCCCGCACCCACGCATTTGGGCTATCGTCCCGCAGTCTGGCCGGGCTGTCGAGCGCGACCATCGTTTTGACCGAGGCGTCGATCACCAGCACCCGCTGGGCAATGGCGAAAACGCTGGGCGGCTCGCGGCTGACGATCACGAACGTCATGCCGAGCAGGTGGTTGAGCGTGAGGATGAGCTGGTCGAGCGAAGCCGACGTGATAGGGTCGAGGCCCGCGGACGGTTCGTCGAGGAAGACGATCAACGGGTCCAACGCCATTGCCCGCGCGATGGCGCCCCGCTTCTGCATCCCGCCGCTTCGGCGGCGGAACTCGCCGTCAGGCCGGTCAGCCAGCAATGCAGCGACAGCGGCAGCCGCGGCAACGGGAACGAGTCAAACGAGCAGTCGCCCGGATCGGCAGGCAGGACGTTCGGGATGCCGGCCTCCGTGTGTGCCAGCCGGATCGTCGGCAGTCGAATCGGCGGCGGGTCGGGGGGCGGGTGAAGGGGATCACGACTCAATTGGGCGACTCCTCTCTCGACGTGAAGGCGTGAAAGGCGCGGTGCGGATCAGGCGAGGCGGAGGCGGGCGGCAGCCCGGTCGATCGCCTCGGTCCAGTCGTTGGTCATGAGGGTGCAGGGCTCGGCGGGAATCAACCGGCCGTTTTGCCGTACGGCGGCGAGCAGCGGCCTGGTGATGTTGACGGTCATCGCGAAGTGGAGCCCGGGCCAGACCGGCACGCCGTCGTCGGCGTTGCCAGTATCGGCCACTGTCTGGAAGCTGCCGGCAAGCCGCAGGGACGACGGCACGTGGGGAATGCCCTCCGCGGCGGCGGCGGCGTCCAACGCCGCCGAACCCGCTCGGCAGCGCTGGGCCGGCAGCCGCAGCGTCCAGTGGGCCGTGCGGCAATCGACCAGCCGCAACGCGAGCATGCAGCGGCGTTTTTCCTGCCAGACGCGTTGGCCGGCGACGGCCAGCCAGTCGATCTGGGACCGGGGAGGCGGCGGCAATACGAATGGGGCGAAGCCCCGGCCGGCGCTGCACTCGCCCTTGGCCGGCGAGGCGACCCACCGCTCGCCCGAGCGGATCAGGCAGATCGGCCGGAGCCGCGCCCCCGGGCAAGGGTTGGTTTCATTGGGAGCGGGCATCGTAATGATCCTTTCTGTTGCGTTGACGTGTATCGAACGAGGGCGCCAGGGCATGGCTCACCCCTTGTGCCGGCGAGCCTCGGCGGACGTCGAGTCGGCGGGCAGCCGGTTCAGCCGCCGCAGTTGGGCAATCCAGCGTCGGGCCAGCCTGCGGCCCAGCAGACGCTGCAGATTGCGCCGGAGCGGTAACGCCCCGTCCTAAACCGCTCGGCGGGCGCGCCACGGGCATAGGTTTTATCGTCCCTCAAAGCGGTCTCGCGACCGCGAACATCTTGGCTGCGCGCAGAGAGTTGCTTCATACCGCAAGTCAATTATTCGCAATTATTTTTTGTTTTGATGAACCGGCCTCAGCTTGGGGTAAACAATGCCGTCCGCAACGGCGGGCGTGGCACAATTCTGAACAGGGAAACGGATCAGGGCATGGGGCGCTCCTCGGGGGCCTCCCCAAACCTCTCGGAGTGAACAGGTATGTTCGAGCCGGTGGCACTGCGCGCCAAGCGCAAGCGGTCGGGGTCCGTATCTGGGTCGAGCCGGGGCAAGTCGTCCGCCGTCGAGCAGGCGGCCCGCGCCGCGGTCGAGCCGCTGGAGCGGCGGGTGATGCTCGACGGCAGCAACCCCGCCTGGCTGGCCGCAGGCAGCGCGGCGACGTGGGACGCCTCGACCCACACGCTGACGGTCAACGGGGCCGCGACGATCGTGGCCGATCCGGGCGCCGACGCGCCGAACGTCGTCGCCAGCGGATCCTCCGCCCGCCTGACGATCGCCCCGGCTGTCGTGCCGACGGACGTTCACCTCGGCGGCATCACGCTCGCCAACGGCGCTTTGATCAGCGTGCCCGGCGCCGGCAACACCCGCCCCAACGCCACCCACACCGTGCTGGTCCTTGGCACGCTCGGCTCGTCCAGCGACCCCACGCTCTCGATCGACTCCGGCAGCACGCTCGATCTGGGCGACTGCGACCTGATCCTCCACACCGGCGGCGCTGATTCCTCCGGCGCCGCCGCCTACGCGAACGTCGAGGCGCTCGCCTCCAGCGGCCGCCACGGCGACCCGGGCGTGCCCGACGGCACCTGGGACGGCCCGGGCCTCGGCTCCTCCGCCGCGACGTTCGTCAACGCGAGCGTCGGCTACGAGCAGGCCGGCTTGGCCGTCGTCGTCAACAGCATGCTCGTGTTGGGCACGTTCCCCTCCTGGCAGGTCGGCCCGTCCAATGAGACGCTGGGCGGCGGGAACGTGATCGTCAAGTACACCTACCTGGGCGACTACACCCTCGAGGGCCGGGCCGGCGACAACGCGGCCGGCGTGCTCCAGGTCGAGTACGACGGCGGGCGAACCGCCGGCCACACGTGGGCGACCGGCTGCAGCCTCTTCGACGGCCTGTGTGACGACAGCGAAGCCGCCCTGTTCCAGGCCCAGTACGGCCTGGGCCCGGCGCCGCTTGCCTCGGGCGTGCGGCCCTCGGTCAGCTCGGTCGTGGTGAACGGGAACCTCACCGGTCTGGCCGGCGTGCAGCGGTCGATGGTCGAGAGCCTGCTGTACACGTTCAGCGAGCGCGTGAAGCTCAACGCCGCCGCGGCGTTTGAAATCGCCGTCGCGCCGGGCCAGAGCGGAACCGCGCCCACGCTCGCGTGGGCCGCCATCAGTCCCGACGCCAGCGGCTACAGCACCCAGTGGGCGGTCACGTTCGGCGGCAGCGGCGTGACCGCCGCCTCGATCGCCAACGGCGTCTACACCGTCTCGCTGATCACCGCGGCGGTGAGGGCCGAGGGGCGATACGTGCTGGCCCAGCCGCACAACGCCGACGTCTTCTTCCGCCTGTTCGGCGACGCCGACGTCGACGGCTCGCTCGACGACACCGACGCCGCCCAGCTCCAGGCGGCGATGGGCACCAACAACGCCGTCTTCGACGGCAACGGCGACGGGATCGTCAACGCCGGCGACAACCTCCAGTACCGCAACGACGAGCCCATCACCTACGCCGGCACGATCACCTTCAGCCCCGCCGCCCTGCGGCCCGCGAACGTCGCCGCGGGCGTGAACGGCCCCACCTCCGCCCAGGTCTCCTGGGCCCCGGTCTCCGACCCGAGCGTCACCGGCTACGCGGTGCAGCGCTGGTCCAGCGACACCGGCTGGGCCACGCTCGCCTCCAGCCTGCCCGCCACCGCCACCACGTACACCGACAACACCGCCCAACCCGGCGCCACCTACGAGTACCAGGTCGCCGCCCTGACCAGCGGCGGGCTCAGTTCGGACTGGAGCCTGCCGTCCAACGACATCGTGACGCCGATGCCGCCGCTGGGCCCGACGGCGACGCAGTACCCGGACACGAACCTGCCCGAAAACACCTTGCACACGTACCAGTTGATCTTCCTGACGCCCAGCGGGGATGCGATGGCCGGCCCGGTATCGGCGTACACGCTCCCGGCCGTCGATGGGCTTTCGGCGGTCGGGGTCTCCGACACCGAGGTCGACCTGTCCTGGGCGAGCTACGCGCCGGACGCGACCGGGTTCGAGGTGGACCGCTCGACCGACGGCGGCCAGACGTGGACCGCGCTGCCGCCGGTGCCGCCCGGCCAACTCTCGTACATCGACACCGGCCTCGTGCCCGACACCGACACCGACTACGCCTACCAGATCCGCGCCCTGCGGCCGGGCGGCCCGTCGCAGTTCACCGGCGCGGCCGACGCCTTCACGCTCGCGGCACCCCCGGACGACGGCACGTGGGGCGGCAGCGCACTGACCGCGACCGCCAACGGGACCGGGGAGATCGACCTGTCGTGGTCCGCGGCCGACCCGAACGTCTACGGCTTCGACCTGCAACGATCCGACGACGGCGGCCAGACGTTCAGCACGATCGCCGACCTCGACCCGGACACCACCACGTACGCCGACACGGACGTGCTGGACGGGACCACGTACTCCTACCAGTTGCTGGCCAGCAACGCCTCGGGCGAGTCGGCCCCCTCGGCCGTCGCCTCGGCGACGACCGACCTGGCCGTCCCGAGCGGCCTGGTCGCGACCCCGGTTGCGGGCCAGGGGATCCAACTCGCGTGGGTGGATAACTCGGCGACCTCGACCGGCTTTGTCGTCAGCCGCTCGGACGACGGCACGACCTTCGCGCCGGTGACGCTGGACGCCGACGGGATCGACGCCAGCGCGGTGACGGGCCGGACGTATTATTATCAGGTGGTGGCGACCAACGACACGACGAGCTCCAAGCCCTCGGACCCGGTCCAGGTGACGGACGCGGTTGCGCCCATCGTGGCGGTCGATGACACCCCAGACTCGGGCGTGGTCTATTCGGTCCTGCACGGCAAGACGCTGACGATCGGCGCCGCCGGCCTGCTGGCCAACGACCTCGACCCGAACACCGACCCGACCCTCTCGATCCAGTCCTTCACCAATCCCGGCCACGGCACGCTGACCGACAACGGCGACGGGACGCTCACCTACACGGCCAACGCGAGCTACGCCGGCCCCGACAGCTTTACCTACACGCCCACCGACCAGTACAACGCGTCGGCCAACGCCGCGACGGTGCAGATCGCCGTGACCGACAACATGCCCGAGGCGTCCAGCGGGCAGATCCCGTTCGCGCTGGCGCACGACGCGCAGGGCCACCTGCTGGCAGGCAGCCGGGGTCGACGCTTGACTCCTGACAGCGCGTCAAGCAAGAAGAACGAGGCATTCCGAATGGCGGCTAATACGGGTGTCGCACTCGCGTGAGGGTTGACGGATCAGAGAGGCCAGTCAATGGGCTCGTCGCGCCTTCCGCTTCACTGGCGGCGATTCGCGCGAGTGAATTGATCGATTGCGCGCACGGTGCCGATGAGCTGGCGGTTTGCCCGTCCGGCGGACGGCGGCTTTCCCAGAAGTGGAAAGGACACCCTTCCCAAGATGCGGTCGCCCCACAGCGCCAACAGCACAACCGCGATGACGATTGCCAGAATCGTGGTTTGAGCCGGGTAGTTCTCGAACAACAGCCCGGCCAGCAAGCCGCCGACCGGCAGCCCCACGCCGGCGACGAAGTGCCACGTCGCGACGTACCGCGTCGGTGTGCGGGAACCGGCCCCCTTTTTCAGGTTCTGTTTCGCCATCGTGATCTCCCGGCCACACCCATTTCGAGTCCGCCCTCCGTCGGAGATTCACGCATAATCGTCCGCGCGCGCTACGGGCCTGTCAATGCGGAAAGCCGTCGGTTCGACACCGGATGAATTGCCTCGAGCGTTCGGTTGATTGTTGCGATGGGTGGCGACGCGGTGCGGACTACTTGCCGGCGTCCTTCGGCGCGTCGGTCGTGTAGGTGAGGATGTCCGTCCCCTTCATTTCCCGCACGCGTGCTTTGACGTTCGTCACGGTGAAAGTCCGGCCGTCTGTGGCTTTGGTAACGGCATGGAAGTCGCCCGAGCGGGTGCGGCCGACGATCGCGAAGATGCCCCAGCCGGAGCCGTTGTACAGTGCGATGGTGACGTAGCGGCCGTGATCGAGTTCGGAATTGATCGTCTTAAACAGGGCGCCGATCGGAAAGTCGTTTCCCCGCGGCCCGTCGAACTGATGGTGGAAGGTCAGGCCGCCGACGCTGCGGCCGTCGAAGTTGATGAAGTTGCCGTCCCGCTTGTCCTGCCACTCATCCTGCAGCGCGTGGTAGCCGTCCGGTTCGCGGCCCGCCAGCTTGAGAACCAGTTCAACGGCCATCGGAATGCCGGACCAGTTGTACAGTTGGCGGTGCGCGTCAACCTTTGTGGGATCGTACCCGGCCACAGGCGACTTGGGCCGGAATTCCACCGCAGGGCGGGTGAAAAACGGCTGGCGCGCCAGTGCGACCGCCATTCTCTCAGGTTCGAGCACGGGTTCCATGGCATGGCCCAGTGCCATGGCGGCATCGTCCCCGGAGGTGTACCGCCCCTCGGCGATTTCGCCCGCGATTCGGTCCGTGATTTTCGCGATGGCTCGCATGTCCGCCGCCCCGCTGGACAGTTGGTCCTTGTTGGGCAGGTGGGCGATGT
Organism: Tepidisphaeraceae bacterium; assembly: GCA_036495445.1. GTDB lineage: Bacteria > Planctomycetota > Phycisphaerae > Tepidisphaerales > Tepidisphaeraceae > DASXMX01. The sequence goes on along the minus strand of DASXMX010000177.1, from coordinate 5,075 downwards.
CGATCCGCCACTTCCCGCCAGTCCGGGTGAGGCCAACGTGTTGCCGGCCATCAGGGGTGGAGACGGTGGCAGCGTCGCCGTCGGTCTGGACGTTCAGCGCCGTTTCATTCCCGAATCCGTCGAGGCCGCCGCCCATCACTGCGGCGCCGGCCCCGGCGCCGAACTTGGCTTCCATCGCGCCGCGCATCCGATCGGCCGAGCGGATGAACGCGGCCCAGGAGCGGAGCATCACGGCGTCAGCATCGGTTCCGCCGATGGTGGTGGCACGGATGGACTGGAGATCGCCCGCGCGCATCGCCGCCACAAACGCCGTCGTTGCCTTGGCCGGTGTGGACAGATCGGGGGCGGGTTCGGACCCACTCTCGACCCCAGCCGCCAGCCGCGCCGCAAGAACAACCGCACCGCCCAGTGCCAGAACGAGCAACGCAACGTGCCGTGATACGCCCCGCATGAGGCCTCCCATGATGAGGTAACTCGCCGCTGATGGGTTGTGTGATTACCTCGCGACGTCTTTGGAAGCGCCAATCGTGTAGGTGAGAATGTCGGTTCCCTTCATCTCCCGGATACGCGGTTTGACGTTGGTCACTGTAAACGTCTGTTCGCCGATCTTGTCCACGGCGTGATAGTCGCCATCCGCGGTGCGCCCGACGATCACATACAGGGCGTAATTGCGGCCGGTATAGAGCGAGATGATTACGTAGCGGCCGTGGTCCAGTTCGGCGTCGATCGTGTCAAACAGGTCCTCGGTCGGGAATTCGTTGCCCCGCGGCTGGTCGAACTTGTGATGGAACGTCACGCCCGCGAACGTCTTGCCGTCGAAGTCGCTGAAGTTCCCGTCGCGCTTGTCCTTCCACGTCTGCTGAATCGCGTAGGAGTCGGCGGGCATACGGCCCAGAAGCTTGAGGACCAATTCGACCGTCATGGGAATGCTGGACGACGGGTACTTCTCGCAATGTGCATCGACGATTTTGGGGTTGTAGCCGGGCACGGGGGACTTGGGCGGCGACTCCACCGCCGACACCTTGGACGGCGTCCCCCGGGCAAGGGTCAGGTCGCCGGAGGCGGGCGAGGTGACCGGCTGCATCGCCGAACGGAGCGCGGCCGAGGCGTCCGATGCGCTAGCGTATTGGCCGTCGGTGATTTCACCGGCGGTGCGGTCCATCACCTTGGCGACCGCCCTCCACTGCGCGGCATGTTCGGCGAGCTGTGTCCTGCCCATGGATTGGCCCAGATCGACGCGCCACAGCCCGTCGCGTTTTTTCAACTTTTGAATCGGCTGACGATTCGCACGGGCCAGGAGGACCGCGGTGTCGCCATCGATCTTCGTCTCGACCGCCGCCTCGGTGTCCCACGCGCCCTTCCCTGTGGGAATGTTGAGCGCCGCGGATCTGGCTCCGGCCCCGAACTTCGCCACGGCAGCATCGCGCAGGTTCTCCGTCGAGCGGATGAAAGCCGAATACGACTCCAAGGCGCGGTAGTCGCCCTCGGTCGCATCGGTCGTTGCGGCGCGGATCGCGGACGCGTCACCGGCGCGGATCGCCGCGTCCAGAGCCTGCGCGGCCTTGAATGGCGTGGAAAGGTCCGCGGCGGCCGGTGCGGTGGCAGGGCCGGAACCAACGGCCAGTGCCGCCGAGGTTCGCCCAACGACGATCACGGCACAACCGAGCAACAACGTCAGAACCCGGACGCGTCCCGATACTCGCGGCATGCTGGCCTCCCGCTAATCATGGATCTGCATTGATTGGAAGCGACGCGCGAATGATATCGATCTCGTTCGGCGGTGTCACGATATATTATTGCAAGTCCATTTCGGGCGGCGTGGTGGCAATGAACAAGGCAATCGCGTCAGGCGTGAACGTGCGGGCGGCCGCGGAGTCGGACGCGAAGTCGATCGTCGATCTCCATTTCGCTTCGGTCCGGCACTACGGGAGCAAGTTTTACCCGCCGAAAACCCTCGAGTCGTGGTCGCCGACTCCCGACGAACGCCGATGGGATCGGATGCGGCGTGCGATCACGTCGGGCACGGAAGTGTTCTTGGTCGCGGAGATCGGCGTCGAGATCTGCGGATTCGGCGTCCTCTATCCCGCCGAAGCACAGTTGCGGGCGCTGTATGTCCATCCGGCGTATGGACGCCAGGGCATCGGCTCGCTGCTTCTGTCCCACCTCGAATCGCTGGCGATCGCAAAAGGTCTGCGGGAACTGCGTCTCGACGCATCGGTGAACGCGGAAGCCTTTTACCGCACGCGGGAATTCGAAGTGGTTGATCGAGGCATTCATCGGCTCTCCAGCGGCGTTAACATGCAGTGCGTCCGGATGCGGAAATCGCTCGGACCTGCCGAACACGGGCGACACTCGACCGTCGAGCGCAATCCCCCCGGCGAGACGCCCGGGGCACGCTGTAGCGAGCTCGGGCCGTTCGCTTTCCGCGAACCCCCAGGTGGTGATAATCTCTCGGCGGCGATGATCACTGTTCAAGAAGCGTTGATGGCGGCGGTACGTGCTCTGGGCGAGGGGCAACTGGGGCGGGCGGAGGCGTTGTGCCGGGAGGTGTTGGCGCGGGAGCCGCGGCAGGCGGACGCGCTGCATCTGCTGGGATTGATCGCCCATCAGGCGGGGCATCGGGAACCGGCAGTGGAGTTGCTTCAGCAGGCCGCCAACTTGCGGCCGAACTCCCACGAGGTTCACCGGAATCTCGGGCTGGCGCTGATGACCATCGGCCGGTTGGACGAGGCGATCGAGGCGTTGCGTCGCTCGATCGCGGTTCGGCCGCTGGCGGCGACCTACACGAACTTGGGCATCGCTCTGGCCGCAAAGGGGCAAGCCGAGGCGGCGATCGCCGCGCATCGTCAGTGTATTGCGATTCAACCGGATTACGCCGAGGGACATTACAACCTCGGCAACGCGTTGCTGGAGAAGGGGCGCCTCGACGAGGCGATCGGGGCGCATCGGCGGGCGATCGCACTGAATCCCCGGTATCACGAAGCCTTCGCGAACCTTGCCAACGCGATGAAGTTCAAGGGGCAGTTGGATGAGGCCATCGACCTTTATCACCAGGCGATCGCCCTGCGGCCGGGCGCCGCCGAGTCGTACTACAATCTGGGCATCGCCTTTTTCGAGAAGGGGAAGGTGGAGGAGTCGATTGCCGCGTATCGGCAGGCGATCGCGGCCGAGCCGCGGTTTTTCAAAGCGCATTGCAACCTCGGCAACGTCCTCAAGTCGAAGGGGCAACTCGATGAGGCGATCGCCGCGTATCGGCAGGCGATCGCGAGCAAGCTCGATTACGCCGAGGGGCACAGCAGCCTGGGGATCGCGCTGTTGGAGAAGGGAGGGATCGACGAGGCAATCGCGGCCCATCGCCGGGCCGTGTCGCTCAATCCCAATCTCGCCGAGGCGCATAACAATCTGGCCAACGCGTTGAAGGCGAAAGGGGAGCTGGACGAGGCGATCGCCGGGTATCGGCGTGCGATCGAATTGAAGGCGGATTATCCCGAGGCGCACTACAACCTGGCCAACGCGCTGCACGCGAAGGGGCAGTTGGACCTGGCCGTGGCGTCCTCGAGCCGAGCGCTGGCGGCCCGGCCGGATTATATAGAAGCCCATAATAATCTCGGGAACGTCTTCAAGGACCAAGGGGATTTCGAGCACGCGATCGCCGCGTACGAACAGGCGATCGCGATCAAGCCGGATTTTGCCGAGGCGCACAGCAACCTGGGGACGGTGCTGCAGAACATGGGGCAGTACGACGCCGCCATCGCGGCCTTCCGCCGGGCCATCGGGTTCCAGCCGGATTTCGCCAAGGCGCATCTCAATCTGGCGTTCGTCCTGCTCTTGCAAGGCGACTTCGCCAGTGCGTGGCCGGAGTACGAATGGCGATGGAAATGCGTCAACGGCGAGGCGTTCACGCAACCCCTTTGGTCCTGCGAGGAGCTGCACGGTCGCACCATCCTGCTGCACCCCGAGCAGGGCTTCGGCGACACGATCCACATGGCCCGCTACCTGCCCATGGTCGCGGCTCGCGGCGGGCGGGTCGTGCTGGAATGCCAGCCGGAACTGCACCGCCTGCTCGAACGGCTCCCGGGCGTCTCGCAGGTCGTGCCCAAGGGACGGCCGCGCCCGGCGTTCGACCGGTATTGCCCGCTGCTGAGCCTTCCCCGCGTCTTCGGCACGACCCTGCAGTCGATCCCCGCCGAACCAGCCTATCTGAGCGCGGACCCGCAACTCGTGGAAGCCTGGCGCCAACGCGTTAGCGAAGCCGGTGGACTCAAGGTCGGCCTCGTCTGGGCCGGCAGCGCGGGCCACCTGAACGACAAGAACCGCTCGATCCCGCTCGCCCGTCTCTCCCGATTTCGGGAGATCCAAGGCGTGCGCTTCTACAGCCTGCAAAAGGGCCCCGCGGCCGCGCAGGCAGCGGCCGATCCGCCGCCGCTTCCGATCGCCGACTTCGACCCGCTGCTCACGGACTTTGCCGAAACCGCGGCGCTGATCGCCAACCTCGACCTGGTCATCAGCGTGGACACCGCCGTCGCGCACCTCGCTGCGGCGCTCGGCAAGCCCGTCTGGCTGCTGCTCCCCTTCGTCCCCGACTGGCGCTGGCTGCTCGACCGCGACGACAGCCCCTGGTACCCGACGATGCGGCTGTTCCGCCAGAAGGCGATCGGGGATTGGGACGAGGTGATCGAGCGCGTGGCGGAGGCTCTTGGGCTGCGAGCCCAGGAAGCCCTGAGTCCTGAGTCCTGAACGCTGATTGGGTCTTTTACTCAGGACTCCGCACTTCCCTCAGACGACCCGGCCGCCCTCCAGCAGGGCATGGACGTAGGCGGGGTTTCGGAATCGGATTCGGACGGTGTTTTGGGCGGCCGAGAAGCGTGAGAAGTGGGCGGGCGCGGTGCGGACCGAGGCGATGTAGACGCCGACCGCCAGCGCCGCCGCGGTGCTGATCAGCGTCAGGATGACTCCGCCGCTGTGGGGCAGGGCGAGCGCGATCGCGCCGAAGATCCCGATGGCCGCGCCGGCCATGAAGAGGATCCATGCACGTTCGCCCTGGTAGTATTTTCTACACTTGTCGCACAGCGGGA
>DASXMX010000176.1:0-12613 GCA_036495445.1 Tepidisphaeraceae bacterium | reverse complement strand
CCTTCAATTCCCTCCCCCGGTACTCCGGGGGAGGGTTAGGGAGGGGGTCTCCTCAATACGCTCTCTCCTATATAACCCCCTCCCCAGCCCTCCCCCGGCGTAGCGGGGGCGGGGGAGAACCCATGCGTGCGCGGGCCGCGTTTGTGTTTCCGATTCCGCCCCGTTGAGATGTGGTCATGCCCCTGACCCTCACCGGCGTCACGCCGATCGACGTCCGATTTCCGACCTCGCGGCAGCTCGACGGGTCGGACGCGATGAACCCGGACCCCGACTACTCGGCGGCGTACGTCATCCTTCAAACGGATCGCCCGGGCCTCGAAGGCCACGGCCTTACGTTCACCATCGGCCGGGGGAATGAGCTGTGCGTCGCCGCAATGCGCTCCCTCGCGCCGCTCGTGCGCGGGCGGACGCTCGAATCAGTTACCGAAAACATGGGCGCGTTCTGGCGGCGCATGGTGGGGGACAGCCAGCTCCGATGGGTCGGCCCCGAGAAAGGCGTCATCCATTTGGCCACCGCGGCGATCGTCAACGCGGTGTGGGACCTGTGGGCGAAGGTCGAGGGCAAGCCGCTCTGGAAGCTGCTGAGCGACCTGTCGCCCGAGCAGCTCGTCGCGTGCATCGATTTCCGCTACATCACCGACGCGCTCACGGCGGCCGAGGCAATCGAACTGCTTCGCGCGCGGCATGCGACGAAACCGGATCGCGAAGCCGGGATGCTGCGGGACGGGTACCCCGCGTACACCACGTCGGCCGGGTGGCTCGGGTATTCGGACGACAAGCTCCGGCGGCTCTGCCGCGAGGCGCTGGCGGGCGGGTTCACGCACCTGAAGATCAAGGTGGGGCGCGACCTGGCGGACGACATTCGCCGGTGCCGGATCATCCGCGAGGAGATCGGCCCCGAGCGGCGGCTGATGATGGACGCCAACCAGTGGTGGGACGTCCCGCAGGCGATCGACCACATGCGGCAGCTCGCCCAATTCAGCCCGTGGTGGATCGAGGAGCCGACGAGCCCCGACGACGTGCTCGGCCACGCCGCAATCGCCCGCGCGCTCAACCCGCTGGGCATCGGCGTCGCGGCCGGCGAGCACTGCCAGAACCGGATTATCTTCAAGCAATTAATGCAGTCCCATGGAATTCAGTTCTGCAACCTCGACGCCTGCCGGCTCGGGGGCGTGAACGAGTGCCTGGCTGTGTGTCTCCTGGCGGCCAAGTTCAACGTCCCCGTCTGCCCCCACGCCGGCGGCGTGGGCTTGTGCGAGTACGTCCAGCACCTGTCGATCTGGGACTATATCGCCTGCAGCGGGTCGCTGGAAAACCGCGTCCTCGAATACGTCGACCACCTGCACGAGCATTTCGAGGACCCCGTTCGCATGCGCAACGGCCGCTACATGCCCCCGCAGAAGGCGGGGTACAGCATCACCATGAAGCCGCGGTCGCTGGCCGAATACGAGTATCCGGGTGGGCAGGCGTGGAAGCAGGTCTCGACCAAGTAGACGTGAAATCAGCTCGAGCGGCGTTCGTCGCGAATCGCCTCCAACTCGGCGATCGCGTCAAAGTCCTTGGGCCTTCCGACGGCCTTTTTGACTCGTATCAACTCGTCCAGGTCGATGCAAAGGCAGGTCGTCCCGTACACTTCGACGAGGTGCGAATGTCGCACCACGTCGTCGTAGCTGCCTCCGGCGGTGATTTCTCCCAAGAGATCGATGAACCCGAGCGTCGTCCGAAGGGTGAAGTTGACCCCGAGCTGGATCGTGCGCTCGTCCCATTTGAAGGGGAGACCCTCCGGCGCACCGCGCGGGTACGGATTGTACGGTTGAAGTGCTGCAACGAGACGCTTCAGGTTCTCCGGCGTTCGACGATAGACAACATCGACGTCCTGGGTCACGCGCGCCGAACCGTGTGCGAATGCGGCGACGCCGCCCACGATGATGAATTCCACCTGTGCATCAGAAAGGATCCGGATGAGTTCGCGGAATTCCGTCATGGCTCGTGGTGCTCGGCGGCCCGCTTGGACTTGGCTTGACGCATGGCTTCGCGGATTTCCTCCGCGTCCCGCAGAAGTGCCTCCAAGTTCGCGAGTCGTTGATCGACGGTCAGACGCAGGTTCTCGCGGATCAGCGTGCGGTCCACGTCGCGCTTGTAGACCTCGATGATTGGATCCATCCAGTGGGGATCCCTTACATCGGCGGATGAGTCTTCGCGAGCCATTACCGGATTATACCATCCGGCTCCGGCGATTATCGCACCTGCACCTGCCCCGAGATGACGTGATGCAGCTTGCCGGCGGAGCGGAGGAGGAGGCGGCCGATGTTGTCGAGGCCTTCGCAGCGGCCGCAGAGGGGCGGGTCGTTGGGGACGGCGGTTACGCAGACTTCCCGGCCGATCAGGGCGTGGTGGGCGTCGTACTCGCGGAGCAGCAGGGCGAACGGCTCCCTGGTGGCCCGGTCCAGCGTCACCCGCAAATGCGACGCGAGTACCGCGAGTGCCTCGGTCATGTCGAGCACGCGGCCGCTGATCTGGCTGAGCGACGTGATCTGAGATCGCAACTCCGCGGGGGCCTGCAGCGGCTCGACGTTGACGTTGACGCCGATGCCGACGAGGTCGGCGCCGAGGATCCGTTCGCACAGGAGGCCGGCGAGTTTCTTGCCGCCGTAGAGCAGGTCGTTGGGCCACTTGAGCTGGACGCCGTTGTCCCCGGTCAGTTCTGCGGCGGCCCCGCGGGCCGCGAGGCCTGCAATGAGCGGAAGCTGGTGCGGCTCGATCCGCTCGTCGACGGGCAGGACGAACGTCACGGTCAGCGATCCCGCCTTCGACCACCACGTATTCGTCCCGCGCCCGCGTCCGGCAGTTTGCTGGTCCGCGAGGACGGCCGCGGGGGCGAACATTTCGCCCCGCTTGCGCAGGTCGGCCGCGTGGTTGTTGGTACTGCCGAGCTGCGGGTACCAGTAGAGCCGGAAGGGCTTCAGCCGGTCGCGCAGCCGGGCGAGGTCGTACACGCCGGACTCAGGGTTCGACATGACCGATCATTGTGCCGTTTGCGACACGGCTTATCTATATGATTCACTGGGGGAATGGCCGCCCGGCCCCGGGCGAGGTCGCTCAGCGGGATGCCAGCCACCGCCTGAACGAAGGGTCGCTCCAGATCCGGCGGGCCAGCAATTCGTAGCCGCCGGTCAGCGGATGACTCGCGTCGGCGTAGAGGTCGCTCGGGAGCGCCTGGGGGACGATCACGCCGACCCTCATTTGCCTGAGCCGATCGCGAACCTGGTCCCGCATCGACCGGAAGGCCGGGCGTTGGTCGTCGGCGATCATGTGTTCGTTAAACGGGCCGAGGACGACGAGTACGTCGTTGCCGCGGGCCCGCAGGAGCTCGACCACTCCACGAAAGGCCTGCCATTGAAGCGAGGCGTCGAGATCGACCCAGTCGAAATGGGCCGGCTCTCCGCCGCCGGCCGTCCACGGCCTGTGCCGTGGGCTCGACGGGCCGCGCCGCGGGTCGTGCTCGGGCTCCCCCGGGATGCCCGCGATGATTGGCGCCAGCGGATTCCGCCAGGCGTTCGGGTATCCCGGTTCGTCGGCCGCGTCCTCCTCCAGCGTCCACTGCGGGATTCCGCGTTGGTCGTAGTATGCGTTCTCGAGGTGATCCGTCCAGGCGAGGAAATCGACGTGCCGATGGATCAGCGCGGCAAGCCGCTCGTCCGCGCCGGCGCGATAGGCCGGGGGCACGCGATCGCCGAGCTGCGGGAGCAGCCGCGAATGGTTGATGCCGCCCGGCGCGGGCACGCTCAGGTCGGCTTTGGGGCTTGTCCACCAGAGCACGTTGCACTGCACGATCACCTTGCGGCCCCGGATCGCGCGGCCGTAATCCGCGACGAGGCCTTCGAGCGCCAGCGGGAACATGCCATTGACACCGCCGTTAAGGAACCGGTCGTTGTCCCCCCCGGCAAGGCGATTGAGGAAATGGGAGAGCGTGCCGTCGGGACGGACGTACTCGCCCCAGACCACCGAGTCGCCGAGGATCGGGACCTGATCGGGGCGGACGTTGCGCTCGAGCCGCCGCTCGTATAGCCAGTAGTCTTTGCTCAGGGCGTAGGGGATGCGGTAATCGGGCCCCGGATGAAACGGCTCGAGCCGCTTCCAGGCCCACGGGATCAGCACCCAGCACGCGGCCACGATCGCGAGCGTGGCGAGCCACTGCCGCGGCGTGAGCCGCATCTCGTTCACGCCGAACGGCGTGGCCGTGCCCGGCGCGGCTGCGGCGGGTTCGACGCCCGGGATGTCCGCGGTGACGATCGACATCTCAAAACTGGAAGTAAATGAACGGCTGCCCGCCGGTCGCACACAGGCCCAGGTAAAGGATCATCGCGCTGGCGAGGCCGACGCGCACGACGCCCAACCGCAACAGCGCGCGGGCGCGCGATTCGCAGACGATCTGGTACGCCCAAACGGAGGCGACCAGCAGGACCATCAGCGCCGGCGCCTGCGGCGCGTTCCATGCCGCGGTGAAGAGCCGGCGGACGATCAGCATCGCGTCCGGCAGCGACGCCGCCCGGAAGAAGATCCACGCGAAGCAGACGAACGCGAACACCCACGCCTGCTTGAGCGGTCGCGGCACCCGCTCGCGATAGAAATCAGACCGTTCCAACTCGCGCGTCAGCAGGATGCCCAGCGCGTGCAACGCGCCCCAGATCGCGAACGTCCAGGCCGACCCGTGCCAGATCCCGGAGATCAGGAACACGATGAACAGGTTGCGATACGTGAGGAACCACCCGCGACGGTTCCCGCCGAGCGGGATGTACAGGTAATCGCGGAACCAGGTGGACAGGCTGATGTGCCACCGCTGCCAGAACTCGCCCAGCCCGGCGGCGAGGTAGGGGTTGTTGAAGTTGAGGATCAGGTGGAACCCCATCGCCCGCGCGACCCCGCGGGCCATGTCGGTGTACCCGCTGAAATCGAAGAAGATCTGCCACGCGAACGCCACGGTCGCCAGCGCCAGCCGGGTCGCGCCGAAGGCGGCGGGGTTGTCGTAGGCCCGGTCGACGTAGATCGCCAGGTAGTTGGCGATCGCCACCTTCTTGAACAAGCCTACCAGAAACAGTGAAAGGCCGTCGGTCAGGTTCTCGATGCGGAACGCCGGCGGCTGGCGGAACTGCGGGAGGATCTGCCGCGCCCGCTCGATCGGGCCGGCCATGAGCTGCGGGAAGAAGCAGACGAACGTGGCGAACCGAAGGAAGTTCCGCTCCCGCGGCGCGTTGCCCAGGTAGAAGTCGATGGTGTAGCTCATCGACTGGAACGTGAAGAACGAGATCCCGACGGGCAGCACGTACTCCCACCCGTGCGGCATCAGCGTGGACGGGTCCGGGAAACGGAGCCCGGCGTGCGACCAGCCCAGGACCGCGTTCAGGTTCTCGACGACGAAGCGGGCGTACTTGAAGAACAGCAGCAGCGCGAGGTTATTAACGATGCTGATGACCAGCCACAGGCGGCGGCTGGCGAGGCGGGCGCCGGCCGCCATGAGCAGGACCAGCCCGCCGAACACGAGCAGCGTCGGCCGCAACGACGGCGGCCCGAACGCGGCCGTGGCGAACAGCGCGAGGGACAACGTGGCGGAGAGGGCGAATGCGGTCCGGAGCACGCCGTCCGACGGCCCGCGCAGCGTCCGCGCCCACAGCCCGCCGGACGGGCGTTCGCGCGGGCTGTGGTCCATCAGCGCGACCAACAGGTAATCCAGCGTTGTCGAGTAGACGACCAGCAGCAGGTAATACGGGTTCCACCACCCGTAGAAGAAATACGACGCCGCCAGCAGCCACGGGAGCCACCACCTCGTGCCGCGCAAGGCGAGGAACACCGGCAGCACCACCAGCATGAACAGCGCGAACGACCAGGTGTAAAAGAGCATCGGGATCAGCCCGCCGGCTTTCTCATCTGCGCCAGCTCGGCGGCCGTCGCGCGGCGGACGCAGCGGAAGCCGCAGAAGTCGGAGGAGAAACAGGCGTCGGTGTTGCCGGTGCGCTGGCCGGCGCGCCGGGTCGCCCGGCAGTCATCGGCCGCGGTGCTCCAGTTCCCGCCGCGCATCACGCGTTTGACGTCGCCGCCGCCCGGGTCGGCGGGGCCGGTCGGGTCGGACGACGGGCTCTGCTTGTAATAGGTCGGGCTGTAAACGTCCTCGCACCATTCGGAGACGTTGCCGTACAGGTCGCAGAGGCCCCACGCGTTGGGCCGCTTTTGTCCGACCGGGTGCGTCTGCTGATCGCTGTCCTGGGCGAACCAGGCGTACTGGCGGAGCTTGTCGGGCGTGCCGAAATCGAACGCCCCCGCCGCGCCGGCCCGGGCGGCGTACTCCCATTCGGCCTCGGTCGGAAGCCGGTAACCGTCGGCCGCGTAGTTACAATCCCACTGCGGCGTCTTCTCGTTGTAGCACGGCTTGAGCCCCTCGAGCCGCGACCGCTCGTTGCAATACGCCTTGGCGTCCCGCCACCGCACCCGCTCGACCGGCCCGCGGGGGTTGTCCTGCCAGTGGGATGGGTCGGGCAACTGCACCTTCGCGAACATCTCGTGCGTCACCTCGAACTTGTCCATCAGGAACGGGCTCACCGTTACCGGGTGGGGCGGCGCCTCGTCGGGGTTTCCGTCCGCGCTGCCCATCATGAACTGCCCGCCGGGCAGCGAGATCATCTCGATGCCGGAGGCCGTAACCAAGGCGACCGAGCCCGGCCAGCCGCTAGCGTCGGCCGCTTGCGCGGCAAACCCCGTCGACCGCTCGCGGCAGCCGCACGCAATCGCCACGCCCATGGTGAGCGTCAGGAGGAGCATCAGTGCCCTCGAACCGCCGGCCATTTACTGCTCCTTTCCGGCGGCGGCCGGAACGGCACGCTTGAACCAGTTCGGCTCTTTGTTACTGAGCCCGCTGCGGGTGAGCTGTGCCACGTCCGTTGGGCCGGCGGTGTCCAGGTCGATCCGCCGGGGCGCGTCCGCCGGGACGGCGAACAGGTTCCAGTTCGTCGCGTACACGCCGATGATCTCGCACGCCGCCTGGAATGTCCCCGGCTTGCTCAGGTCTCCCTCTCCGTCCGGCCCGCGGCTGAAGCTGACGAACCGGCCGTCGGGCGACCAGGCAATGTGGTACACCTTGTTGCGGTCGTCGTGGATCCGCATTTCCCACGGGCCAACCCGCGGGTCGTCCGAATCGGTGTCGATCGGGGCGGTGTCGACCTCGTGGTCCTCCGAGCCCCAGGCGATATGCTTGCCGTCCGGGCTGAAGCTGGGGCGGCAGCCGGGGATCTTCAGGTTGATGATCTTGTCGCCGTGCGCCTCGATGGCAAGGATCGCGTGACTGAACCCCATCCCGCCGTGAACCGTCGCGACGATCCACTTGCCGTTGGGGGAGAAACGCGGGTGGTAGAGGTGGCGCAGCCGCCCGGCGTTGGGGTGGGGCTCGGTTTGGCCGGTGTCGACGTGGTAGTACATCATCCCCTTCGTGTAGTAGTCGATCACGTCGAACTTGGGGTACTCCTGCGGCAGATAGCCGATCACGGTGCCATCGGGGCTCCAGAACGGCTCGCGGGCGCGGTCGGCGATTTTCCGCCGGCCCGAGCCGTCGATGTTCATCACCCAGAGACTGCGGACCGCGTCGCGTCCCTCTCCCGCATCGACATTGAAGCAGATGCGCGTGCCGTCCGGCGAGACCTGCGGGTAATGCTCGTTGACGTTCGGCGTGTGCGTCAGATTCACCTTGCCCGAGCCGTCGGCGTTCATCAGAAAGATGTCGGAATTCCCGTCGACGTACGACTCGTAGGCGATCTTGAACGGCGTGGCCTTCAGCCGGTCTTCCAGCGGCCGGGCGGTTGCCAGGGCTTCGCCGCCCGGCGCGGCCGACGCGATGAACGCAAGCCCCAGTGTCGTCGCCGCACAATGCAACAGCATCCGTCTCATGCCAATGCTCCCGATTTCGGCCCGGTACTTGATGTGCCCGCGCATCTTATACCAACGGGCGGCCGTGGCGCTGAAGGAGCATGATCGTCGTCATGAGGCTTTACGCGCCGTTGCCTTCCAGGACGACGAGCAGATCCCCCGCGGTGACTGCGGACCCAGGCTTCACCAGCACGTCCTTCACCTTCGCGGCGCGCGGCGAGTAGACGGCGGTTTCCATCTTCATCGCCTCGATCGACAGCAACCGCTCGCCTTGCTTGACCGCCTGGCCCTTGCTGACCGCGACGGTTGACACCTTTCCGGGCATCGGCGCGGCCACCTGGTCCGGGTCGTCGGCATCGGCCTTGGGGTGCTTGTGGAGGTTGCCTTCCAGCTTGCGGTCGGGGACGTTCACCTCGCGGGGCTGGCCGTTGAGCTCGAAGAAGACGGTCCGCATCCCGTCCTCCCGCGGCTCGCCGATCGTCAGGAAACGGATGATCAGCGTCTTGCCCGCTTCGATCTCCACCGCGATCTCCTCGCCGCTCTGCATCCCGTAGAAGAACGCGGGGGTGGGGATCACGCTGGTGTTGTCGAAGTGGGCCAGGTGCTTGTGGTAGTCGAGGTAGACCTGCGGGTACATCACGTAGGAGATGACATCCACGTCCCTTGGCTCGGTGCGGGTCTTGGTTGCCAGCTCCTTCTTCGTTGCGGCGAAGTCGACCGGCGGCATCTTCGCGCCGGGCCGGCCCTCGAGCGGCTTGGCGCCGGCCGAGTCGAGCACGATCCGTTGCAGCACCTTGGGCCACCCGCCCTCGGGCACGCCGAGCATCCCCTGCATCATCTCCACCACGCTGCGGGGGAAGTTGAGCTTCCGGTCGGGCGCGAGGACGTCCATCGCGGTGAGGTTGTTCGTCACCATGAACAACGCCAGATCGCCCACGACCTTGCTGGACGGCGTCACCTTCACGATGTCGCCGAAGAGCTGGTTCACCTGCGCGTAGGCATCGGCGATCTCGTGCCAGCGGCCTTCGAGGCCCAGGCTCTTGGCCTGCTGGCGGAGGTTCGTGTACTGCCCGCCGGGCATCTCGTGCTGGTAGACCTCGGCCGTGCCGGACTTCACGCCCTCCTCGAACGGGTAGTAGAACTCGCGGACGGCTTCCCAGTAATCGCTCAACTGGTTGAGCGCATTGAGGTCGAGCCCCGTGTCGCGCGGCGTGTGCTGCAGGGCGGCGACCATCGAGTTGAGGTTCGGCTGGCTGGTGGTGCCGCTCATGGACGAAAGCGCGCCGTCGACGATGTCGACGCCCGCGTCGCTGGCCCGCAGCAGGCTGGCGGCGTTGATGCCGCTGGTGTCATGCGTGTGGAAGTGGATCGGCACGCCCACCTCGTCCCGCAGCGCCTTGAAGAGCGCCTGGGCGGCGTAAGGCTTGCACAGGCCGGCCATGTCCTTGATGGCAAGGATATGGGTTCCCATTGAAACCAGTTCTTTGGCCATCTTCACGTAATACTGCAGGCTGTACTTGCTGCGCTTGGGGTCGAGGATGTCGCCGGTGTAGCAGATGGCGGCTTCGCAGAGGGCGTTGGTGTGGTTGCGCACCGCCTCCATCGCCACCTTCATGTTCTCGGTCCAGTTCAGCGAGTCGAAGATGCGGAAGACGTCGATCCCGTGGGCCGCCGAGGCCTTGACGAACTCGACGACGGCGTTGTCCGGGTAGTTCGTGTACCCGACCGCATTGCTCGCCCGCAGCAACATCTGGAACGGGATGTTGGGGATGCGGGCGCGGAGCTGGTCAAGGCGGTCCCACGGGTCTTCCTGCAGGAACCGCATCGCGGTGTCGAACGTCGCGCCGCCCCACATTTCGAGGCTGAAAAGCTGCGGGCAGAGGTGCGCGACCGCGTCGGCGATCGCCAGGATGTCGTGCGTCCGCACCCGCGTCGCCAGCAGCGACTGGTGGGCGTCGCGGAACGTGGTGTCCGTCAGCATCAGCGGCTTGTGGTGCCGCACCCACTGGGCGAACTTCTCCGGCCCCATTTCCAGCAGCCGGTTGCGCATTCCCGCCGGGACCGGCGTGCCGACGCCGTACGCGGGCATCGGCGGGTCGGGGAATTCCCGCTTCCGGTCGAACTTCCCCTTCACGTCCGGCCGCCCGTTGACGATCACGTCGCCCAGGTAGCTGAGGATCTTCGTCGCCCGGTCCCGCCGCGGGCGGAAGCGGAACAGCTCCGGCGTCGTGTCGATGAACGTCGTCGTTGCCTGGCCGCTCTGGAATTCGGGGTGGTGGAGCAGGTTCTCGAGGAATGGGATGTTGGTCTTCAGCCCGCGGATGCGGAACTCGCGCAGGGCGCGGTCCATCCGCTGGATCGACTCCTTGAACGTCGTTCCCCACGTCGTGATCTTGACCAGCAGCGAGTCGAAGTAGGGCGTGATGACCGAGCCGCCGAACCCGTTCCCGCCGTCCAGGCGCACCGCGAACCCGCCAGGCGAGCGGTAGGTGGTGATCCGGCCGTAATCGGGGATGAAGTGGTTCTCCGGATCCTCGGTGGTGATCCGGCACTGCATCGCGTAGCCGCGGGTTTCGACTTTGTCCTGCTGGGGGATGTTCAGCGGCGCTTCGTGCAGCTTGTGGCCCTGGGCGACGAGGATCTGGCTCTTGACCAGGTCGACGCCGGTGACGACTTCGGTCACCGTGTGCTCGACCTGGATGCGCGGGTTGACCTCGATGAAGAAGAACTCGTCGCGGTCGACGTCGAGGAGGAACTCGACGGTGCCGGCGTTCTTGTAGTGCGTGCCCCTGCAGAGTCGCACGGCGGCCTCGCAGATGCGCTTGCGCAGATCGAGCGGCAGGTCGATGCTGGGCGCGATCTCGACGACCTTCTGGTGGCGGCGTTGGACGGAGCAATCGCGCTCCCAGAGGTGAACCAGGCTCCCGTGCGCATCGCCCAGGATCTGCACCTCGATGGGCTTGGCCCGGGGGATGTAGCGTTCGATGAAGACCTCGCCCCGGCCGAAGGCGGCGCCGGCCTCGCGCTGGGCCTCTTCCAGGCGCGGAAGCAGTTCGGCCGGGTCCTTCACGACCCGCATCCCGCGCCCGCCCCCGCCGAAGCTGGCCTTGATGATCAGCGGGTAGCCGATCTCCTTCGCCACCGCCTGGATCTCCTTGGGGTCGGTCAGGCCGTGCTCGGTGCCGGGGAGGGTGGGGACGTTGGTCTGTCTTGCGAGCCGCTTGGCGGCGGTCTTGTCGCCGAACGTCTCGAGCATGTTTGCGTCGGGCCCGACGAACGTGATGCCGTTCTCGGCGCATGCCCGGGCCAGGTCCGCGTTTTCCGCCAGGAACCCGTATCCCGGGTGGATCGCGTCGGCGCCGTGCTCCTTGGCGATCGCGATCAGGGCGGGAATGTCCAGGTACCCCTTGACCGGCGCGCCGCCCTCCGGCGGGCCGATCAGGTAGGCCTCGTCCGCCTTGAACCGGTGAAGGGAAAAGCGATCCTCGTATGTATAGACCGCGATCGTGCCGAGCCCCAATTCCGTCGCCGACCGGAACACGCGAATGGCAATCTCACTCCGGTTGGCAACGAGCAACTTACGCATACGATTGTCCGTGGAATATCAGCGCTTCTCTGGCGGGAACGGCCTTCTGCTTTCCGCCCGGCAAATCGGGGTATTGTGGGGACCGGATTTCGCTTTGCAAGATACTTCTCCCTCCCCCGGAGTACCGGGGGAGGGAAATAGGCAAAGCTTTTCGTGATGGAACACACGCTCAAATCGTCCGTACTCGAAGCGTCTGGTCGTCCTGATGCACTGGCGGAGGTCGATGAACTGTATCGCTCGGTGCAGGCGGAGATCGACCGGCGACGGCCGCTTTGCGTGATCTCCGGGCGATGCTGCCGATTCGAGGAGTTCGGCCATCGGCTCTACGTCACTACCTTGGAACTGGCCCGATTCGTCCATGATCTTCGCGATGCGCCCAGTCCTGAAGCATGGGACGGAACCGGCTGCCCGTTCCAACGCGCCAAGCTCTGCACGGTGCATGACATGCGCCCGTTCGGATGCCGGATGTTCTTTTGTGACGCGACCAGCACCGAGTGGCAGAACGCCGCGTATGAGCGCTTCCATGCGGAACTGAAGCGGATGCACGAGCGATTGGGCGTTCCTTATATGTATGTGGAGTGGCGGCAAGCCCTCGAACTGCTTGGGATTGCGGTTCGTGCGTAACGTAGGGGCAGGGCCCTGTCCCTGCCCTCCGCAATGTAGCGGCAGAGCCCTGTCTCTGCCCCATTTTGCATTCCGAGTAGGAGAGGGCAGGCACGGGGGCCTGCCCCTACGAAAACCAGAGGGCGGACACGGGGATCCGCCCTTCCGGTCAGACCCGATCCATCAAGCTGTACCGAATATCCGGCCCCGACAAGCCCGCGCGCGGTTAAAGCCCATTCTTCTGAGACCGTCAACCTTTCCGAGCGCGGTCCGCACAAACATTTGTCTCGACAAAACTTGTTCGGACAAGTATTTTCTTGTGCTGTGACATTGGGATGGAGAGCCATGACGGACGATCGACTACCGACCCGGCTTGGCCCACCCGGGCGCATTGTCCGGTGGGGACTGGTGCTGATAATCCTCGGCGTGTTGCTCCCCGCCGGGTGCAAGACGGGCACCGCCGCGAAGGGGGGCCACGTCCGCATCGCATTTATCGGGCTGAGCTGTGAGGCG
>DASXMX010000175.1:0-3041 GCA_036495445.1 Tepidisphaeraceae bacterium | reverse complement strand
AGCACGATGTGGCACAATGTAGCACGGAATCGCTTGATTTATCATGTTTTTGCTCATATCCACGCGAAAGTATAGAAGCGCGCAACGAGATTGCATCTGTAGTTCATTCCAGGAGTTACGGTGCAAAATCTAAACTCTGCGCGTATAGGGTAGAGGCAGTAGATTTCCGAAGAAGCTCTCCCCGAGCGCCCGACGCCAGTCGCGATGGCGTGCTTTCCCTTTCCTGGAGTCTTGCGATGACCGAAGCTTCGTCCGCCCCCCTCTCCGCGTCCGCGCCAATCCCCCGCCCGACCGAGCCTCCTTCGGTCCCGGGAGCGCAGGTCGCGCAATTGAGCCACCGCCAGCAGGCCGCGTTGGCCGCCCTGTCGAACGGCCGAACCATCCGCGACGCGGCCAAGTCGATCGGCGTCAACCGCAACACCGTCGCGCGTTGGCTCCGCACCGACCCGCGCTTCCGCGCCGCCTACAACGCCTGGCGGCAGGAGCTGATCGACTCGACCCGCTCGCGGCTGCTCCGCACCGCCGAGCTGGCGGCGGCCGCCGTCCACAAGCAGATCGCCAAGGGCGACGGCCGCCTCGCCCTTGCCCTGCTCGACCGCCTGGGCCTCGCCTCCGACGCCGCCGCCGTTGCCGGCCCGCCCGATGCCGAGGGCGCGCGCGACGAGATCGCCGTCGAACGCGCCGAGCACTCCCACGCCCTCCACGTCCGCGTCGAACGCGCCCGCCTGGCCCCCTTCGGCTACTTCGACGAACAGCACCTCGCCCCCTTCCGCCAACAGGTCGACGAACATGCCCGCCAAACCGACGAGCCAACGCAACCCGGCGACCCGAAGCTCAGTGCGATGCCCGGCCCGAATCCCTGACCTGCACGGGGCGCACCAATTGCCAAGTGTTGACGTCGCAGGCTATCCTTCCGCCGACGCGGCCACGCAGGCGACAAGCGAAATCGCCGATTGCATGATCATGCCCTCGTCATCCGCCGTCCTTGGGCCCCCGAATAGCGTCTTTCCTTTAATTCCGTTAGTTTCACCGATGACCAAATCCTCCGCCCCGTTTCCCGATCCCCCCGCAGCCAAGATCCTCCTCACATGCGGCGATGGCGAGGTCACGATCCGTTTCCCGCAGAAGGGCGTGCTGCGAACGTTCCGCAGGCACCTGACAATTGGCATCGCGCTGGTATTGCTCGGCATCGGACTGGCGTGGATCACGCCGGCCCGCACCGGCCCGGCGATCCGGTGGGGCCTGCCCGCCCCGTTAATCGCCGGCGGGCTTTGCCTGCTGGCTTCCGCGATCCACCGGGGCCGCACGACGACGCGCGTGACCGCAGGCGGATCCGGCCTGAGCATCGAGAACGCCGGCCCGTTCCTGTCGTCGCGCCGGTCGTGGGCCCGCGCCCAAATTGTTTCGGTGATCCTCAGCGGCTACCGGTCCGTTTCCGTGACCGTCGACGAAACGAGCCTGCGGGCGCCGCTGGACCTCAGCCGGGCGGAAGCGCGGTGGCTGGTGACGGTCGTCCGGTCGGCTCTTGGGCTGCGGGCACAGGGCGCCCGCCGGCCGGTTCTCCCGGGCGGCACCGCGCTGCGGTCGTCGAAAAAGGGCGACGCGCGCCAGATCGTCGCGCCGGCGGAGTACGCATCGGCCGTGGGCGTGGCGATGTTCATTCCGGCCCTGGCGATCTTCTGGGTCGGGCTATGGAGCGCCCGTCCCGACCACGACGGCAGCGGCGGCTTCGCGTTGCTCCTGGTCGTCCTCCTGACGCACGCGGCGGCCGCCGCCTGGGCGCTGCTGGAGTTGCAGCGACGGGTCGCTTCGCCGGTCACGTTCTGCGTCTCCGAATCCGAGCTCGTCGCGACGCGCCCCCGCCTGCTGGGCCGCTCGCGATTCGCGTGGACGCGCGATCAGATCGACGACGTGATCGCGGGCGCCGAGACGGTCCTCGTGCTGCCGAAGCACGGACGCCCCGCCGCGATCCGCTTCCGGCTCGAGACCACCCCGCACGACGCGCATTGGGTCGCGGAGACGATCCGGCACGAGCTGAATCTTTTCGTCCCCACAGCAGACCCCATGCAGCCGGACCCTGAGCGTTAAGAGGTTTCCACCTGTTTGGGACATCGTGAATTTGACATGCGCACAAAGGTACGAAAGCAGCTTCACTCAACGTTCAAGGTGCTGATGGCCGGCCGGCTTCCGCGCTTTGTACCGTTAGCAGATCCGGTTGCCGGACCGGCCGAGCTGATGTGGTCGGCAACCCTCCGACCGAAATTGACGTTCTTCCTCTATCTGACCGCCTTGGAGAACCAGGACGTATTCACGGTCGAGCTTGGCTGGAGCGACGACGGTACGTTCCCCTGGCAGAACGACTCCTTCAAGTTCGAAAACGTTGAGGTTCCGAAGGGGCGGGCAAGGCTGTCCTGCCTCTGGACCGTCGATGGACGGGACCGCGGATGGGCGGTCGTCCCCGTACAGACCTCGGAGCAATTGAGGGCGAAACTGGATGCAATGAGCCGAGGCGACTGGGAAACGGTCCAGCAGATTCGGAAATCCCTTGAGGTTTCGCCCGAGGAGGCCGCCAGAAGAGTGCCGCCGCTCGCAAATGATGGGTTTGAGCGGATAGTCCACTACGGACTGCCGTTGTTCCGACGCATCGCGAGGGCACATGGGATTGAATGGAATCCCGAGTTCGACGATCTTGGCAACATGGGCACACGCAGGTGAAAGGAAGGGGAAGGGGCACTCCTGCTTAAAACGAAGGAGTGTCCGTAGTATGACCCGGTCGTCGTTCGGGAAGTCGAGCATGGGCGGCGCGGCCGGGCGCCCCCGTCCGGACCGGGTTGGAAGCCACGGTTCGTCATCATCGCGCCCCAAGACTCGCCGCCCGCCTTCCATTTCACCCGTGCCATGTTTGGACAACAAGTTTGCAAATCCCGCGTTGATTCGCTGGATTCACGGTCGTATTATAACGATGTTATAACGGAGTGATTGGAGCGGACCAGATGGAGGCTAACAATGAAGATTAAGCACCTCACCAAAGTGGGCAACTC
>DASXMX010000174.1:0-4764 GCA_036495445.1 Tepidisphaeraceae bacterium | reverse complement strand
GCCGCGGCTTGTGCGAAAACGCCGGCTCGGCAAGGAGCCTAGCCCTCCCAAGATGAAGCCGCACGGGATCGTCCTGTCGTCGCCCTCTTCCTGCCGCGTAGAATCCAACCCCCTCCCCCGCTATAGTCGTAGTCCTTATTTCCACGCAGACCTTGAAGGAGTTGACCGATGCCCGGCATGACGATGACGGAGAAGATTCTTGCCAAGCACGCCGGCAAGAGCCACGTGTCCCCCAATGACAACGTCTGGGTGGACGTGGACATTCTCATGACCCACGACGTCTGCGGCCCGGGGACGATCGGCATTTTCCACGAGAAGTTCGGCCGCGGTGCGAAGGTGTGGGACAAGGACCGGGTGGTGATCATCCCGGACCACTACATCTTCACCGCCGACGAGAAGTGTCACCGTAACGTGCAGATCCTGCGGGACTTCGTGCGCGAGCAGGGGTTGCGATATTACTACGACCCGGAGTTCGTCACGACCGAGCCGGGCATGCCCAACCCGTACAAGGACCCGACCAAGACCAACTATAAGGGCGTGTGTCACAAGGCGCTGCCGGAAGAGGGGCACATCCGGCCGGGCGAGATCCTGCTCGGCACCGACAGCCACACCTGCACCGCGGGGGCATTCGGCCAGTTCGCCACCGGAGTCGGCAACACCGATGCGGCGTTCGTCCTTGGCACGGGCAAGACCTGGCTGAAGGTCCCGCCAACGATGAAGTTCACCTTCCGCGGCGAGATCCCGCCTTATCTCACCGCCAAGGACCTGATCCTGGCCGTGATCGGCGAGATCGGCGTTGACGGCGCCACCTACCGGGCCATGTACTTCGCCGGCGAGGGGATCGAGTCCCTCACGCTCGAAGACCGCATGACGCTGACCAACATGGCCATCGAGGCCGGCGGGAAGAACGGCGTCTGCGACGTGGACGAGAAGACGCTGCAATACGTCCGCCATCGCAGCAACCGGCCCGACTGGGAAGTCGTCCCCGATGACGCGAACGCGCAATACTACAGCGAGCATGAGTTCGACCTGAACACGATGGAGCCGCTGGTCGCCAAGCCCCACTCGCCGGACAACAAGGACACGGCCCACAACTGCCGCGACGTCAAGCTCGATCGCGCCTACATCGGCTCGTGTACCGGCGGGAAGATCACCGACATGCTCTTCGCCGCCAACCTGCTCAAAGGGCACGAGGTCAAGATCAAGACGTTCGTCGTCCCCGGCTCGACCGAGGTCCACGCCGACATGAAGCGGCTCAACCTCCGCGGCGTGCCGAGGGACACCAACGAGAAGAGCATCGAGGACGTGCTGACCGACGCCGGGTGCCTGATCGGCCCGTCCGGCTGCAGCGCCTGCCTCGGCGGCCCGGCCGACACCTTCGGCCGCCTCAACAGCACCGAGACCTGCATCAGCACGACCAACCGCAACTTCCCCGGCCGCATGGGCAGCACCAAGTCGGCCGTCTACCTCGCCAGCCCCCTGACCGTCGCCGCCAGCGCCCTGACCGGCTGCGTCACCGACCCGCGGGAGTTCATCTCCCAACGGATCGAGACCGGGATGGCGGGCGTACTGTAGGACACCCGGCAAATCCGGTTAGAGATGGGGACGTCCGGGGCGAGTGGCCGTTGGTCGGTTTGCGGGGTGCAATCGTGAAGGATCTGAATCGGGTGATGCTGATCCATCATCGTTCCCGAGCCGAGTCTTTCGCAAGCGGAATGAAGTTCCTTTCTGATGACTTGGACACGTACGCGGCCGCCGTGGCGCTGCTTGCCGTCCACGGCGCCATTTCCCTGACGGACGCTGTGCTGATCGGATATTCCGGTCGCCGAAGCAAAGAGCAAGATCATCGCGCGGCGTCGGCGCTACTGGAGAAGTTGTGTCATGCGCGTCGAGTTGACGGAAGCGGCTTGAAGCACCTCGTCTGGCTTCTCGCGCGCAAGACCAACTTCGCTTACGGCGACCGACGGGTTGACCGATCGGAAGTCAAGGCTGCCGTACTAATGGCAGAGCGGTTTCAAGCATGGGTCTATCGCACATTTCCGGAGGTCGCTCGTGAAGACCAGTCAAGCCCCTGAACTCCGCGCCCGGGACGCCGTCGCAAACACACTGATCGATCTGCTTCAGGTCCCAACGATTTACTTCGACGCGCCATGGCCGACGCCACATTCCCGCGTCGACTTGCTCGTAATCGATCGGGCTGGGGCAGGGGACGTACACGTTGTCCAAATCGCGAAGGATTTGAATGCCGTCCGCCGCGTGCTGCCCCAGCTAATGAAAATCCCTGCCCAATTTCGTTGGGTGAGCTACGTCGCCGAAGACCTCAACTCGGATCTGGAAGGCGCATTAACCGAATATGCTCGGGTCGACAAAGTGCCATTATTCTCCCCCCAAGGGATGGGACGAATCGGCGTCATCCTTGTCACCGCCGACGAAGGCCCGCATGGGGAGCACCTTAGCGGTGAGATCGCTGTACGCGCCGAGCGATTCCCTGGCTCATATTACGACGAAGCAGACAAGTTCGTGAAAAAGCATAAGCCCGATATCCTTTTTCGATAACCTGTTTGTCATCGGCGAGAACCGTCATCCTGCGAAGCTCCCCTTCGGCGCGCCCGGAATGAGCGTCCTGCGCGTCAACCGCCTCGATGAAGTCGCACGGAAGCTCGGCGAGACCTCCGACCGAACCCCGTCCAGTATCGAACCCTGATAGATGACAAAGGCGGGCGCCGCGATCGCGATCGGTGCCCGCCCTGGTTTATCCACGCCCGAGATGCCACGCGCATCCGCCGGACGGGTCACTGAAGTGACCCGTTCCGATCGCACGCGCTCACTTCATCGGGGAGAAATCCGTCGGCGTCATAAACGTCGACTCGACGTGAAGGACGATCTTCCCGTTCTTCTCCGATTCGGCCCGCGCCTTTTTCCAATCCGGATCCGCCTCGAACTCCTTCCACGACTTCTCGCGGGCTTCCTTGCTCGGATACGCCAGGATGTAGATCAGCGTGTTCTGCGACTTGGGGCCTTCGGCCGGCGTCCAGAAGCCGATGATTTCCATCCCGTGCTTGCGGAACAGGTCATTGGTGTGATCGCGGAACCGGGCCTTGAGCGCATCGAGCTTGCCCTCGGCGGTCGTGTAGACGCGCAGTTCGAAGAACCGCCCGCCGGCCGGGGCGGCGGATTGCTCGTCCGCAGCGGACGCGACGCCGGGGAGGATTGCGCACAACGCGAGGACTGCAACCGAAACCGTCAGACGCGGGAGACGAACCATCGCGATACTCCCAGAGGAGGAACAGACCTTCCGCGCCGCGCTCGCGTCGCGCCGATCGGTCATACCGCGCGGGCGGGAAACAGTTGAATCACGGCGCCGAGCGCCGCGGCTCGCCCGACATCGGCTCGCCGGTGGAGGGCGGCGCCGGCGGCGCGGTGGACGCGGCCGCCGATGGCGGCGCGGCGTTCCCGCCTCCATTGGTCCCGCCACCACTTCTTTCGGCGCCCGCGCTGCCGCCGTTGGACATCGCCGACTGGACGGCGCCGGCCACCGCACCTGCGGCGGTGGCGACGGCCTGCGTCGCGGATTCAGCGACGGAGGAGATCTTCTCGGCAGCGGTCTGCCCCGCCTCGGTCACGCGTTCGCGCACGGTCCGTCCAACTTCGGCGGTGCGCTCGCCCGCGTGGCGCATCGCCTTGCCGGCGGCCTGTGCCTGCTTGCTGACCACCTTCGTCGCCTTGCGCGCGGCGCCCTTCGTCGCGCTGGCGGCGCGGCGTGTCGCGCTCGCCGAGGCACCACGGCCGGCCGCCTTCCGCGCCGCGGCGCGGGGAGCCGCGGCCGTCTTGCGCGCGCCGGCTTTGGCCCTGCCGGCCGTCGCCTTCCCTTTCGCCGCGACGCGTCGCGCCGTCGCACCGCCGCGACCCTTCGCACTCGCGGTCGCGCGTGCCTTCGTCGCAGATGAACGCGCCGCCGCTCCTTTATTTCCCGACGTCCGCCCTGCCGAGGCCTTCTTGGTCGACTGCTTGGCCATCCGGAATCCTTTCGTGTTAGACCGTTGCCATCTTAACCCACGTCCAATAATCGGTGCGAACAAGTTTTAGGAATTCGACAGGCATTTGCGGTAACATTGGGGGCCATGGGCCTGCAAGTCAGACTGCGGCACGCGCTGGGTGAACGGGTGGTGGAGCTGCCGGACCGGGACGTTTCCCGCCCCTGGGTGATCGGCCGCGGGAACGAGGCCGACCTGAAGATCCCCTCGGTCGGCGTCGCCCCCCAGCACGCCGCCTTATTCGTTCACGAGGGGCACTGGGTGGTGCAAGGGTATGGGGGCACGGTCACGCTGAACGGGGAGGCACTGGAGATGGCCGCCGCCCTGCGGATCGGGGACGTGATTGGCCTGGGTTGCGAGCCCCACCCGCCGACTTTGGAAATCGACCCCATCAATGCGGCCCAAGGGCGGACCGGTCCGGCGCTGGCGACGCTGGGGGCGTTCGCAGGCTCGGCCGCGCGACGGGAAACCACTGTTGCGCCAAAGGTTGCGCCGATCGCGAAGGCCGGCATTTCGTCGGCTGGCTCTGCGCCGGCACGGGCTTCGACCGCCGCCTCCGCCGACTTCGGGGCCGGGGTCCGGCGGCCCATCCGCCCGGACGTGCCCATCGATACGGACGAACCGGCCCCACCGCCCGGCGAAGCGGACGGGGACACGATCGCGTGGGACCCGCAGACGCCGACGCCGGCCACGACCGAGTTCTACATCCCCAAAGGACGCCAAACGCCGG
>DASXMX010000173.1:0-8302 GCA_036495445.1 Tepidisphaeraceae bacterium | reverse complement strand
ATTGAAATGGACTGCAATTATGAAATCTCTCTTTCGTCCTCAGGAGCATGAAGGTATGGCGAATGTTCCGTCGATGACGTTTGTGTCGACGCGAAGCCGGCGTCGATGGTCGCGGGCGATGGAATCGCCCCGCGGCTCAGGAACGAAGTTCAGCCGGCACCTGGCGGCCGGCGCGATGTGTGGGTTCCCCACGGGGAGTGTGCGGAAATGAGCATCAACAGCGTGAACAACCTCTCGTCCTCGTCGCCGATCCAGAAGATCGTCTCCAACCCGGTCCAGAAGCAGGTCGCCCCCGACGCCCCGGCCCAGTTGCCGGCGACCGACCGCCTCGAGCTCTCCGGCGCCAGCCACCTGCTGCAAGCGCTGAAGACCAACAGCGGCGTCCGCGCCGACAAGGTCGCCTCGATCAAGGCCCAAATCCAGGCCGGCACCTACGAGGACGACGCGAAGCTCGACGGGGCGGTCGACAAGCTGCTGAACGATTTGAACCTCTAAGCGAATAAATCGATCCACGAAGTGACACGAAGGCACACGAAGGGAAGACAAAAAGAAGGGCTTTATCGTGGCACGGGCGTCTCGCCCGTGCCACAAATAAGAGTTCTTTTCTTTCTGTATTCTTCGTGTCCCTTCGTGTTCTTCGTGGATCGATTCTTTCGCTGAACCGTCAAGCACGCGACCCATTTACGAGCACGGCAACATCCTCATCGACGGCGGGCGGCTGCGGATGGGCGGCGAGTCGTTGCCGCTGGTGAACGTCGAGGGGGCGACCCTTCTTCAGATCGGGCGGCCCAAGCGACATCGAGGCACGATCCTGGTCCTCGCCGCGCTCGTGGTGCTCGCCGGCATCCACTTGTCCGCGGCGCCGGCGGGTTGGGGCCTGATGGTCGCGGGGGCATTGGTCGGGCTCTGGGCCTGGTTCTTCCACCGGCAAAAGGCCTGGGTCGTGCGGCTTCACCTTTTGCTCAATCAGCGCCTTCAGATCCTGTTCGACAACGCGGAAGATGCCGAGGGCTTCCTCACCGCGCTGTCCGAGGCCAAGGGCGGGGAGTTGCCCGTCAGGCGATCGATGTAGAAAAAAGGCGATTCATGAGGCAGACTGCGATGCCGAATGACGAACGCTGCCAACCAACAGCCCATGGCTCCGCCGTGGGCCCAACCTCAATCACAAGGCGCGCCCTCATCCACCGGACGCTTGCTGCCACGGTCGCATCGACGCTGCCAATCCCTTCCCGCGCCTCCGGCGCGCCGACTTCCCGCCCCGACGCTCCCCTGATCCTCGGCGCCCCCCTCACCCATTCCGACTGGATGCTCAAGCCCGGCATCCCGTGGGGCCCACCCGGCGTGCGGCACATGCTCGACGCCTGCAAGGCCTGCGGCTGGTCCCACGTCTGCTGGCGCGCGTTCGACGGGGGCCGCGCGCTCTATAAAAGCAAACTCCTCCGCCCCGGAGACAAGTGGGACGACGACAGCTTCTGGTCCCCGCAATCCGGCGCCGACCGCGCGCTGACGGCCAAGTTCACCTCGAACATGCCCGAATCGAAGCGGCGCGAGATCCTCGCCAAGTGCGCCGCGCTTGACTACAGCCAGTTCGATTCCCTCGCCGGAGCAGTCCGCTACGGCCACGAGATCGGCCTGCACATCCACGCCTGGCTCAGCATCAACGAGGACGACCACGCCTGGGGGTTCGCCAGCGACTTCGCCAAGGCCCATCCACAGTTCCGCTGGACGAGGCGCAACGGCGCCGTCTACCACTCGCAGCTCAGCTTTGCATTTGACGAGGTGCGGCAATACAAGCTGGCGCTGCTCGACGAGATCCTCTCGGGCTACGACGTGGACGGCCTGTTCATCGACTGGATCCGCACCGGCGACGTCCGCGACAACCCGCAGACCGACGCCGCGGGCGTGGCCGACAGCGGGTACGAGCCGCCGCTGATCGAGGCATTCAAAACGCGCTACGGCCTCGACCCGCACGACGTACCCAACGGCGACGACCGCTGGGTCCGCCTCCGGGCTGAGCCGCAGACGCACTTCATGCGGGAAGCCCGCCAACTCGTCCGCAAGCGGCGCGGGCCATTGCCCGTGGCGGTGTTGGTCGCGCATCCAAGGCACTATCGCGGATCGATGGATCCGATCGACGGCAACCTCCGCGGGCTGCTGCTGGACGCCCGCGCCTGGGCGCGCGAGGGCCTGATGGACTCGGCCGTCGCGGCCGGCTACTACCGCCCCGGCGGCTCGCCCGAGGCCGCATACCGCGCGCTGCGCGACGAGACGGAGCAACGCGTCGACGTTTGGACCTACGCCTGGGTCCCGCGCACGGTCGATGAATTTCGGCAAGCGGCCGACCTCGCCCATCGCGTGGGAGCCAAACAGATGCTGCTGTGGGAAGCCGATTACATCGACGACCGCCCGAACGCGGCAGAGCTGAAAGCCGCCATGTCGCACGGTGCAGCGACGCTGCGACAATAGTGCCGGTCAATGCCTGAACACGCCCCGATCCAGAACCTGAGGCAGGATTCGCCTTGCTCGCATCGGGATTTGCGAATTCCCCGATGGACAGACCGGAACGCTCGTTGCATATCTGTTGGAGGATGATGGACCAGCAGGAATTCCTTCGCGTGCAGGAAATGGTCCGTGCGACCAAGGCCCGGGTCCAGTCACGCGCGAGCAGGTCGCGCGGACGTCGGAACTGCTGACGCGATACCGCCGCGAGCGGCTCGGCAGCGCGGTCGAGACCCTCTCGCCCCAGGACCGCCAGTACGCGGCGATCCGGGCGTGGATCGATCGGAACACGCCATCTTCTGCCCGCCCCTCGATCACTCCGGATCCTAGATCCTCCCGAATCCATCCGGCATTTGGGCTCGTCGTCACGATCGGTTAATATGTCAACCAAGTTGTGGGCTTGGGGTTTGGGGTTCTGCGGGAGGCCGGGCTATTTCTAGCGAATCCGACGATGTCGCGCCGAGGGACCCGGACTGGGCCGCGCAGCCACAGTTCCTGGCGGCGTTGATCGAGACGCAGACCGACATCGCCGCCGCCGAGTTGAAGCCGGCAACGGTGATGCGGCGGGTGGTGGAGCGCACGCAACGGCTGTCGGGCGCGGACGCCGCGGTGATCGATGCGGTGGAGGGGGATGAGACGGTTCACGTCGCCGCCAGCGGCGGGGCCGAGGGATGCGTCGGCCGCCGGCTGAAGATCAACGCGAGCCTCACGGGCCTCGCCCTCCGCCAGCAAACGATCCTCCGCTGCGACGACACCGAGACCGACCCGCGCGTCGATCGCGAGGCGTGCCGCAAATTCGGCACGCGCTCGATGGTCGTCGTCCCGCTCGTTCACAACGGCGTCGCGGTCGGCCTGCTCCGCGTGTTGTCGCTGCGGCCATTCGCGTTCAGCGAATCGCACGTCGCGTGCCTGCGGATGATGGCCGGCGTCGTCACCTCGACGCTGAAGAACGCGATCGACATGGAGGAAAAGCGGCGGCTGCTGGCGCAGCGCGACGCCGCACTGGCTGAGCTGCGCGAGCAAGAGCAGCGGTTCCGCCTCGCCTTCGACCACGCGCCGATCGGGATGGCCCTGCTCGGCCCGCACCGCAACTGGCTGCGCGTGAACCGGACACTCTGCCAGTTGCTCGGGTATGGCGACGCCGAACTGCTGGCGACGAGCCCCGAGGCCGTGCTCCACGAGGATGACCGCCCGGCCTTTCGCACGCGTTGCGCGCGGATGATCGACCGCGCCGGCACCGCATCCCAGGCGCAACGCCGCTTTCTTCACCGTGGCGGGCGCGTGGTCTGGGCCCTGACCGGCCTGTCGCTGGCGCGCGACGCGAACGGGCGGCCGGCCCATTTCATCTGGCAGGTGCTCGACGTCACCGAACGCCGCCTTGCACAGATCTGGGACGAGGACCGCGCCCTGCTGCTGGAGCGAATTGCGCAGGACGCGTCGGCGGAGGACGTCCTTGGGCAACTGGCCGAGATGGTCGCGCGGCAACTCCCGGGCGTGACGGTCACCATCCTGCTGTTGCGGGACGGGACGATCCGACCGATTGGCAACGGGCTGCCCGACGGGATGCTCGCAGCCCTGGACCGCCATGGCGTGAGCCTGGCGGCCGCGCTCGCATCGCACCCCGTCGGGCAGGAGCCCGCGATGGTCCTCAGCGACCTGACGGCCGACGCCGCCTGGTCCGCCTTCCGCGAGCCCGCCCGCGCCGCCGGGCTGGCCGGGTGCTGGTCGGTCCCGGCCCGCCTGCCGGACGACACGTTCGTGGCCCTGCTGCTGGCGTTCACGTGGGCGGCACGGACGCCGACCGAAGAGCAAACGCGCCTGCTCCGCGCCGCCGCGAAGCTTGCGGCGGTCGCCGTCGAGCGCGCCCAGGCCCGCGGGCACTTGGCCCACCTGGCCACGCACGATGTACTCACCGGCCTGCCGCACCGCGCGGTCTTTGAGGACCGCCTGCAGCAGGCGATCGCGCTGGCCCGCCGCAAGGGGCACCTCGTCGCGGTGCTGGCGGTCGACCTGGATCACTTCAAGGCCGTCAACGACACGCTCGGCCACGCCGCCGGCGACGAGTTGCTCCGCCAGGCCGCCGGCCGATTGCGGGCCGTCCTTCGCGAGAGCGACACCGTCGCCCGCCTGGGCGGCGACGAATTCGCGATCCTTCTGCCCGAACTGCGCGACTTCACCCTCGCCTCCCGCGTCGCCGGCAAGGTCGTCACCGAACTGGCCCGCCCGTTCGCGATCGGGAGCACCTCGCTGACGGTCACGGGCAGCATCGGCATCGGCGTCTGCCCCACCCACGCCACCGACGCCGCCGCCGTCCAGAAGGCCGCGGACGATGCCCTCTACCAGGCGAAGCGAAGCGGCCGGAACGGATTCACCGTCGCGTGACGCTCGATCCGAAATCAGACGAACGGGGCCTTCACCATCAATGCCCTTGTCCTTCACGTCTTTGGAGTAAAGGCTTATCGCGTTTTGCAATACATGGATCTGTGAGTCCGTCAGTTTGCGCCGCGCAATCAGCGTCACCGTCATCCGATGAGGTTCGCATTCCGCTCCGAAGCACTGTGGCAGCCCTGGCATCATCAGGAATTGACCCGTGTCCTCCATGTCTGAAACACCTTCGCCGCGACAGACGGCAGAACGCCGGCCGCCGCCCCAAATGCGAGTACGACCTTCGCGCGAGCAAGCGAATATGCCCCGAATGCGGGCGCCCAATCGGGACTGCGGACGCCGGATCTGCATGAAACCGAATCCGATGTTGCATTTGTTGCACGCGGATCAGGATTGGTGCGTTGCAAGTTCATTGACAAGCACCCGTTGTGAAGTGGGGCTCCTCCAGACGTGATGCAACACGCCCACGGATGTTGCATCGGACGTTACGCGACTTCGGCGGACGCTCGGACGCGTCCATCATCAGTGCAGACCAGCAATTGCCGTGAATCGGCCGATCTGCTCGCAGAGAATGATGATTGAGGCGATGTTGCATCCGCCCCGACCGCAGGTCAGGGCCGTGGAAAATACACGCCTCCTACCCTATGGGCGCAGACTTTAGGTTTTGACGCGCAAGCCTCGGGATGTGCTGGGCTTGTAAACTCGTTGCGCGTCGACCAAATAATGTGCATGGAGCGGGTCGGACGGGCGACTTGCGGGGCAGGGCGGGGTGCGGGCATGCTAGGGAATACATGAAGAACATCATGCAGATCGTGGGGTTGGCGGCAGTGCTCCTGCCGCTTTCGGCGGTGACGACATTGTCGGCCGCGGAGCAGCAGCAGCCAACGTCGCAGGGAATCACGTTCAACCTGAACTTCGAAGGCGCGTCGCTCGGGCGCATCGAGCGGGTGGACGAGACGACGTTTCGTTGCCACGTGCTTGGGCAGCAGGACGAGCGCGGCCGGAACCGGCAGGCGACGTGGTATGACTTCCGCATGGATCATGTGGCGGGCAAGGACGTCACGCTCACGCTCACCGACTTCGTCGGCGAGTATCACGACCGGCCGGGGGCGTCCCCGGCGGGGCCGGACATCGTGCCGGTGTTCCGTAACGACGGGGGAACCTGGCGCCACTTCCCGGCGACCCAATGGGACCCGCAGAAGAAGGAGATCACGCTCAAGTTCCGGCCCGAGCGGGATTCGATCTGGATCGCCCACGTGCCGCCCTACACGCCCAGCGACCTGCAGCGGCTCCTGGCCGACCTGCATGACCGCCCGGTTGCCGTCGTGGAGACGATCGGCAGGACGGTTCAGGGGCGGGACATCCCCATGGTGACGGTGACGAATCCCGATGTGCCCGATGCGGGCAAGAAGGTCGTCTGGCTGCAGGCCCGGCAGCACGCGTGGGAGGCGGGGACGTCTTACGTGATGGAAGGCGCGCTCCGCTTCATCACCTCCGACGACCCCGCCGCCCGCGACCTGCGCGACAAGGTCCTCTTCAAGTTCACGCCGATGGTCGATTTGGACGGCTGCGCCAGCGGCCAGGTGCGGTGCAACGCCAACGGGTACGACGTCAACATGCACTGGCGGCAGGTGGACCTCCGCCATCCGGAGTTCCTCCGCCTCATGCCCGAGATCTGGTACACGAAGAAGGCGATCCTCAGCTGCATGACAAATGGCCACGGGATCGACCTGCTGGTGAACATGCACAACACCGAGACCGGCGAATACCTGGACACCGAAGTGTCCGACCCGCAGGTTCTCCATCTCATGCGGCACTTCGACGCGCTGCTCGCCCGCAAGACGACGTTCGACCCCTCGAACCACCTCACCACCGCCCGGCTCGCGCCCGACGACACGAACAGCCTGTGGGGCCAGCAGAAGGTCCCCGTGCTGCTGATGGAACAGCGGATCACCACATGCCCGAAGCTCGGGCATCACCCCACGGTCGAGGATCGCCTTGCGTTCGGTCGGCAGCTCGTAGCGGAGATAGCCGAGGCGGTGCTGACGGAGGCCCGCTAGGCGAGCGCCGTCCCAAGCCGGGGCAGAGCGCGGGAGGGGCCGTTCGAGTGTGGGCATCGCGCTCCGGCGCCGCCCCGGGTCCGGATGCGCCGTCGCGCCGCATTGGAAGCACAGCGATTCCAGACCCGGGACGGCGCGGCGGGCGGCGCGCTCGAACCAGCGTGCTCACTCCCGCCGCTCTGTCCCGGCTTGTGGGGGTGACGAAGCGAAGGGATGAGATCGCGCGTATTGCGTCCCTGTGCCCAAGCACAGGTCGGTACCGCAAGAGGATCCACACGATGAGCGCGAACACGAGGAGCGACAGGCCAATGGCGATCAGTCGCAGGACCAACTGGATCGTCTCGGACGCAGGCTTGCGGCGCCGCTCCGGCGCGGCGTAGATCAGCGTCGGCTTCTGCCCAGACATGCCGAACACCATAACGCGGGGGTGCCGTGAGGCGATCGCCGGAGTGGACTCAAGGTGAGGACCGTTCCCACTCGCGTACCGCGAAGTCACTGAGTTCGGCGATCACGGTTGTCAGATCGCAGGCATAAAGCCAAGAAGTACTGAACCCGTTCAACTCGACGAGGCGCAAGACGCCTGCGGACTCGCAGATATCGAGCATAAAGACCGGGTCGGGGCGCCAGCGGACGTCGGTGAACATGCGCTCGGCGAACGCGCGCAGTTCGGCGGGCAGTTCGGCGCGGACGGACCGCTGGCCGTTCTCCGCATACTGGCTTCCACCGAGCACGTGGCCTTCGAGGACGATCAGCCGCCACTCGCGGGCGATCGGGCGGGCGGGGGCAACCACAACAAGCGTCCCAGGGTCGTACCGGGCGGGCGAGAGGATCGAGGCGAAGTCGTCGCGCGACACGGCCCGGCCGACGAAGAGTTTGTCGCAGGCGGTCGGGCGGACGAAGAGGCGCCCGTCGCGGGCAAACGCATCGAAGAGCCAGTCGGCCTGCCGGATCGCTTCGACGCCGGGGAGGATCGCGTAGTGCTCGTTGAGCAGGAAGCGGCCGAAGTGGGCGTAGTAGACCGTGCAATCGAGCATGGCCGGGTTGCACCAGGCGCCGGGCGTCCATCGGTGGTGCAACTGGATCTGGCGGGCGAACGGGAACGTGCCGTAGCCGATCGCGCACGCGCCCTCGCCCAGCGGGCGGCCCCCGACGATCGGCGTATTTCCCTGCTTGAGGGCGGCATAGGGGACGAGCTCGCCGATCATGCCCTGCCGGCGGATCTCGGCCAGAAACGCGTCGGCCTCGGAGCGGTAGACGCCGGATTCGATCAGCCATGTGGGACGCATTGGCCCTCTCTGCGTGGGTTGACAATCCGCGCCACGGGGCAGTTTGCTCGTCCACGCGGCAAATGGTAATCC
>DASXMX010000172.1:0-2208 GCA_036495445.1 Tepidisphaeraceae bacterium | reverse complement strand
CCGGCATGACCGGGCACCAGTAGAACGGGGAATCCGGCAGCGGGGTGTTCATCGTCGAACCCGGGAACTGGCCGCTCGACGGCAGGTACTTGTTCACCACCAACGCGCCGATGTTGCTGTTCAGGGGCGACGTCTTCTTCGCCGGATCGTCCGCGAACCAGACGAAGTATTCCTCGGTCAGCGTGGATCCGGTCAAGCCCGTGAGCGAAGAGTTGTCCCGGAACCGTTGCGGCATCCAGCCCTTGTTGTCCTGCGCGTACATCTGCGTCGCGGCGGCGATCTGCCGCAGGTTGCTCAGGCATTTGACGAGTTGCGCCTGCTCGCGGGCCTGACTCAGGGCGGGCAGGAGGATGGAAATGAGCACGGCAATGATGCCAATGACGACCAACAGTTCGACAAGAGTGAACGCCCGGCGAGCGGATCGGCCGAACCGGAGAATGTCCCGCATGGCCGGGGACGTCAGCTTGGGAGAGCTGAGCATTGGAGCCTCCGCGGATTTAAGATATGGTGACCGACCGAGCCTCCGAACGGGAGGCAACCCGTCACGACTTACACGCCTGCTGCTATCGATATGTCAGACAACTCCATAGCACTTCTAGCAGATGGCCAAGATGGCGTCAAACGAATTTGCAAAATTTGCAGCGATTTTTGTTACAACGGGAACCGACGGATGCTATAAGTATCTATAGCACTCCTTACCTCTTTGAGTTATGAACACTTCCACGTCAAAGTACATGCGGGTTCGGGACACGCTGGCCGAGGCGATCCGCAACGGGGAGTACACCGTCGGCGAACGCCTGCCGGGCGAACGAACGTTGGCCGTGCAGTTCGGCATCAGCTACATGACCGCCCGGCGGGCCGTCTCCGAGCTGATCGGCATGGGCCTGCTCGAACGGCGCCCATGGGACGGGATCTTCGTCACCGCCGGCGCTGACGGATCCGCCCCAACGAACGGGGGATCCGCAAGGACGGCGGTAACCACGCTCACGATCCTCACCGTCGGCCACGAGCCCCCCTACGTGAACACCCTCAAACGACTCGCCGGCAAGTACGCCGAGGGGCAGGGGTGGCAAGCCGAGTTCATCCGGCTGCAACGACCCAATGACGAGCACGCCGTGCGATGCGTCCTGGGCGGTGGCTTGAGCCTTCTGCTGGTCCCCGACGACGCAACGATGCGCGGCCCGGTCGGCGAGGCGGTCCAGCAGGTCAACGGCCGGGCCGCCTTGATCGGCAACCGGATGGACAACCTGGGCGTCCCCAGCGTAATGGCCGACGACACCCATGCGATCGGCATCGCCATCGATCACCTCCGCGGCAAAGGCCACAGCCGGATCGGCATGCTCTGCGACTACACCAACCAGCCGGTCACCAGCGTGCAGGTCGCCAAGTGGCGGTCGTCGTTCGCATCGGAGCTCTCCGAGGCGGAACTGGACCGCCGGCTGATCGTGGTCGACACGCCCCGCTTCGAGTGCCCCACCCAGTACGCCTATGAGCGGATGCGCCGCTACCTGGTCGAGCGCCCCGGCGAGATAACCGCCCTCGTCTGCACCGGCGACGAAAGCGCCGTCGCCGCGATGAGCGCCTGCCGCGAGATGGGCTGCCCGGTCCCGCAGTGCATGTCGGTCGTCGTCTCCGGCGACAGCTCGCTCGCCGCCCACTCCAACCCGCCGCTGACCTGCGTCGATGTCGACCTCGAGTTGCATATCAAACTGGCCGGCGACATGCTCGCCCGAGCCCTGGCCGGCACGCTCCCGCCGACCGACCGGCTGCGGTTGATCGAGCCCCGCCTGATCGAGCGCGCCAGCGTCGCCCCGATGTCCCATAATGTCCCATAATGTCCCCTCCCGGCGAGACGTTTATCCTGTTCTTGCCTGGGACATTGCCCAGCCTCACAGCCGCACCGCCTCCCCGCGTCCCCCCATCTCCCTGTCACCCCGTCTCCCCCTCCCCGCATTCTGCCCTCCGCCTCCTGCCCCCTGCACTTTCCCGATTGATGCACTTGATGCATGGCGTCCCATACAGTTAATTCATAACCGTCTCTCACCACATGCCTTGCAACTTTCCGTGTCGCGAAATCCCGTGCAACATCCCCGCCGGTGGCCCCGAAACGGTGCATTCATTGGCCCGGCGGCTACCGCAGGCGCAAGCTCATTCGCGGAAGCGACTTGTATACGCGTCGACAGCCACATCCGTTTCCACTCCTGCACC
>DASXMX010000171.1:0-9349 GCA_036495445.1 Tepidisphaeraceae bacterium | reverse complement strand
GTCGGGGGTTGACATTCGGCTCGATTCGAAATTCCTGACGGGGGCTTCGTTTCCACAGAAGACGTCGGTTTCGTTGCACCTGATGAACGCGTCGCTCGCCCATGCGTTGGACGTGCTGCTGTCGCAGCCGATCGGGGGCGTGGAACTCGGGTACGGGGTTGAAGACGGGATCGTTGTGATCTCGACGCGCGAGCAGGCGAACCGGCTCGTGATGACGCGCACTTACGACGTGCGTGACATGATCGCGCCGCTGGGGACGCCTGGGAGGGAAGAGGGAATCGATCGCCTAATCAGGTTTCTTCGAAACTCGGTCGACACAGAAACTTGGATAGACGAGGGCGGCACGACTGGCAGGATCGCCGAGTCGCATGGTCGGCTCATAATCACCCAAACGTGGCAATCGCACCAGAAGATCGCCCGATGGCTCGATATGCTCCATGAAATCGGCTGGAACGTGGCGGCACCGCCCCCGAGCGTTCCAGCGACGAGCGGGCCATCGACTGTGCCGCGAAGCGGTACCTGAACTGGCTCCGCTCCGGCGCAAA
The DNA here is from genome assembly GCA_036495445.1 of Tepidisphaeraceae bacterium. Taxonomy (GTDB): domain Bacteria; phylum Planctomycetota; class Phycisphaerae; order Tepidisphaerales; family Tepidisphaeraceae; genus DASXMX01. The sequence goes on along the minus strand of DASXMX010000171.1, from coordinate 8,804 downwards.
TTTGTAGAAGCGCGCAACGGGATTGCAAATTGCGCAGATGATGAGGGTTACGCTTCAAAATCTAAAGTCTGCGCCTATAGGGTAGAGGCAGTGTATTTCCGGCATGGCACACGGTTGGTCGCGGCGCGACGAGCCAACCATCGGCTGTACGATAGCACCGCACCTGACTTGGCGCGCCGCCGTTCCCGCAAATCGTGTTAACGCGCAGCGCGAGATTACAAGCCGAGCAGCCCCCCAGGCTTACCCTTCGAAATGTAAAGTCGGGCCCTAAGGAGGATAGAGGCAGTAGAGGGATTCCTGGACGCCGGGAGCGCGCGGCCGGGTCGGATGCAACATCGCCCGACCCGCGAACCGGTTGGATGGATCGGCCGATTCACTGCAACTGCTGGTCGGCGTTGAGAATGGGGAGGTCCGTGGGCCCGCAACAGTCGTGCAACGTTTCATGCAACATCGGCGGGCATGTTGCATCATCCGCGGAGGACCTCAAGTGCGTAAATGGTTCTGTTAAATCGTATTACAATAAATCAGTTGGGGTTCGCGTGCATCAGATGCAACATCGAATTCGTTTTCCCCATGATGAGGTGTCGGGATCAATGTGCTGAAGGATTGCGAAACCGCAAGCGGCGATCCGACGTGTTTACAGGGCGGCGGTTTCGCGGCGTCGAGACCCGTTCCGATGCACGCGCGCGCCGTCGGCGGCTCGGCGGGAGCCTCGCCCTCCCGGGTTGCGAACGCCTGTACCGGGACCGTGTTATCCCTGTTTGGCCGACACCTCGGATTCGACCGGCGCCGGGACCTGTTCGATGCGGATCCGCTTCACCCGCTGCGGCTCGGCTTCCAGGACGGTGTACTTCACCCCGTTCTGTTCGAAGGTGAACCCCGGCTCGGGGATGCGGCCGAGGGTGGCGAGGACGAAGCCGCCGAGGGTGGCGTAGCCGGCGTCTTCGGGGAGGTTCAAAACCGTGAGTCGGTTCAGTTCTTCGATGTCGATGCGGGCGTCGGCTTCGATCGTGTGGTCGTCGCTCCGCTTGAACATCCGGGGCTCGACGGGCTCGTGCTCGTCGCTGATCTCGCCGACGAGGGCCTTGAGGATGTCTTCGATGGTGACCAGGCCCGTCGTCCCGCCGTACTCGTCGAGGACGACCGCGATGTGGATCTTGCGCTTGCGGAAGTCGTAGAGCAGGTCGGCCAGCGGGGTGGTCTCGGGGACGAACAGCGCGGGCCGCATGGCGGAGCGGATGTCGAAGTGCTCGGGCGGCTGGCCGAGGTGCTTGAGCAGGTCGCGGGCGTAGAGGATGCCGACGATCTGGTCGAGCGTCCCCTCGTGGACGGGGATGCGGGAGTGGCCGCTGGTTTCGATCACCTGCTTCACCTGCTGCAGGTTGGACTTGATGTCGAGGGCGGCGATGTCGGTGCGGGCGGTCATGATCTGGCCGGCGGTCGAGTCGTGGAACTCGATGACCGACTCGATCATCTCCCGCTCCTGCTCGTCCACGACGCCCTGTTCGGCGCCTTCTTCGACCGCGGAGAGGATCTCGTCTTCGATCTGCTGTTCGAGCTGCCCGGGCTCGACGGCGCCCGCGCCCGACGCGTTGCGGACGAACCGGTCGCTCAGGTGCATGACCCAGGCGAGCGGCTTGAAGATCATCCGCATGACGTGCAGCGGACGGGCGGAAGCGCCGACGACGACATCGCCGGCGTACCGCGTGATCGCCTGCGGCAGGGCGACGGAGAAGACCAGCGTCACCGCGCAGGCGATGAAGAAGATCGTCAGGTCGCGGACGGCCATGTCGTGGATCAGCGGCTGGCAGAGCCAAACCGAGGCCAGCGCGATCAGCGTGTTGGCCAGCACGCGTACGGTGGCGGTGACGAAGATCAGTTCGTTGAGGTGCTCGACGATCGGGTCGATCAGGTCGGGGTGATGGTGGCGCTGCAGGTAGTCCGAGAGCCGGGCCCGCGACAGGTCGCGCAGCGAGTAGGTCAGGGTCGAGAAGATCAGGCTCCCCACGGCCGCGATGAACATCGTGGCCACGGCCCAGGCCGTCGGCATCATTTCACCTTGATCTTACCGGATGGGGCGCGGCGGCGGGGGCGTCGCGCCGGTTGGGCGTCGGCCGCAAACACCGGGCCGATGCCCAGGCGCGTCAGGATCTGGTCCTCTTTGTGATGCATCCTGTGGTACCCCGAGGCGGTTCTATCGTCGAACCCGCAAAGGTGCAACATGCCGTGAAGGGCGTAGAGCAGAAGTTCCTTCTCGATTGCAGAGCCCCGTTGTTTGGCCTGCCGGCGGGCTTCGGGGACGCAGACGACGACCTCGCCCGCGGTGACGCGGCCCTTTTTATCGTGGTCGAGTTCGAACGTGAGCACGTCGGTGGGGCCGGGGATGTTGAGGAACTCCTGGTGGAGCTGCGACATCTTCGCGTCGTTGACGAAGGCGAGGGAGAGATGTTGCAGGGCGGGGCGGAGGATCGCGTGGGCTTGAAGCAGATGGGAGCGGACGAACGCGATGTATTGGGCGCCGACTTGGGGAGAAATCTCGAGGTCAAACGACGGATCATCTGGGCGGGCTTTGGGGTGGCATGGGCATGTACTCATGCCCGTGTCTTTCGAAGCTGCGGGACACGGGCATGAGTACATGCCCATGCCACCCATGGGAGATCTTCGTCGTGAACGCTTCTGTTGCAATGGGGTCTTCACGCGGTGCGGGCGGCGGTGGGGGCCGCGGTGGCGGGGATGCTGTTCACGAGGGCGGCGGTGGAGGGGTACTGGATGCGGCCGTGGTAGATCGCCATCAGCGACTTCATCACCGAGCGCTCGATGATCTCCAACTCGCGCATCGTCAGGTCGCACTCATCGAACTGGCTGTCGAGCAGGCGCCGCATGACCAGGTCGTGGACGAGGCCCTCGACGCGGCCGGCGGTCGGCTCGGGCATGGCGCGGCAGGCGCTCTCGGCGGCATCGCAGATCATCACGATCGCCACCTCCTTGCTCCGCGGCTTGGGGCCGGGGTAGCGGTACTGCATCTCGCTGACGCCCGGGCCGTCCTCCCCGTGCAGGCTCTCCTCGCGCTTGCAGGCCTGGTGGTAGAAGTACTCGACCAATGTCGTGCCGTGGTGCTGCTGGATGAACGGGACCAGGCTGGTGGGGAGGTTGTACTCGCGGGCCATTTCGATGCCGTCTTTGACGTGCCCGATGATGATCAGCAGGGAAACGCTGGGCGTGAGGTTCAGGTGGCGGTTTTGGCCGTTGGTCTGGTTCTCGGCGAAGTACTCGGCCTTGTGGATCTTGCCGACGTCGTGGTAGTAGGCGCCGACGCGGGCGAGCAGCGAGTTGGAGCCGATCGCCTCGGCGGCCGCCTCCGCCAGCACGGCGACCTGCAGGCTGTGGTTGTACGTCCCCGGCGCCTCGATCTGCAGCCGCCGCAACAGCGGCTGGCTGGCGTCGGCCAGTTCGAGCAGCGTCATGCTGGTCGTGATGCGGAACGCCTTCTCGATGAATGGCAGGATGCCCAGCACAATGAACCCGACCGCCAGCCCCGCCGCCCCGGCGTACAGGGCATTTTCCATCACGAACCGGGCCGGGTCGAAGCCCATGAACCCGCTAGCGATCGTCGCGACCATCATCGCCAGCGCCATCGCGCCGCCGATCTCGATCAGCTTGCTGCGGGTGCGGATGTCGCCCAGCAGGAAGCAGGCGCACAGGCACCCGATCCAGATCACGATGAAGAAGGTGACGCCCTGCTGCAGCGCGACGGTCGCCATCAGGCCGTGCATGCTGGCGATGCCGATGGCAAACCGCTGCTCGTAGGCGATCGTCAGGATCATCGCCACCAGCAGTGTCGGCGCGACGCCGAGCAGAAAGACCGGCCCGCTGCCCAGCCCCGTGAGCTGCGCCAGCAGCAGCATCGACAACAGGAGGGCGGCGATCCCGATCGCCCGCGCGTGATTCTTGATGATCCGCGGCTGGTAGGCCCGCACGTACGCCGCCAGCACCACCGTGATGATGAAGGCGAGCATCGCCGTGCCGAGGTCGCTCTTGAGCGTCGACCCGCGGAGGGTCTTAAGATACTGCTTGTTCTCTTCCCGAAGCTTCAGCCAGTCCTGCGGCGTAAAGATGCCGGGCGACTTCTGATTCGGCATGCTCCGCTTCAGGATGAACGGCTGGTTCTCCTGCACGATCACCAGGCCGGCGGCTTCGGGCACGGTGGCGGCGGCCTCGTTCTGCACGTTCTCCGTGGCGGCCAGATCGAGCACGAAGTTCGGCTCGAGCTTCGCCAGTGAAAAGCTGACGATGTTCGGCTGGATCGCCAGGTCGAACTCCTTGTCGGCCAGTTCGGCCAGGCGGGCGCGAAGCTCACTGCCGTGGGCGGCGAACGTGAAGTTGGGGTCGAGCAGGCCGGAGGTCCCCAGATGAATCAATCGCTGCCGCGGGCGCAGGTCGTCGTGTCGCTCGTTCTCGGCGAGGATCACCAGCGGCCACGATTTGCCGTCGCCATCACGGATCGCCTGCTTGCGGAGCGTGTTGACGTACCGATCGACGGACCGCAGGTAGCGCGCGTGTTCCGGGCCGGTGGCGTATTTCTGAAGCAGCGTCGCGGCGCCCCCGTCGATGACGCTTTTAAGGTCCTCCGGAAGTTCCTGCGGGCTATTGGCGACGCGCTCGGGCAGGTCGGTCAGAGCTTTCTGGAGGATCGACCAGTTGTCCCCATCAGGGTTGGCCTGATAGACCCGCGGCTCGCCCTGGCGGCGTTCGAGGCGGGCGTTGGCCAGCTTGTCCTGGTCGAAGTAGCTGAACGGCACCCGGGCCATGATGTTGTGGGGAATCCACTGGCCCGGGCGGTAGGGCACCACGTCCTGCCGCCACATCAGGATCGAGGTGGCACAGGCGAAGAAGACGACGGCGATCCCGAGCGAGCTCAGGATCCCCTCTTCCTTCCATTTCTCCCAGTCGAATCGGGGCGCGTCGGGCCGGGCCTTCCGGATGTCGGCGCGCCGCGAACGATTCTTGGCGGTCCACATATGTTTGTTGATCTGCGAACTCGATCGCCGCCTTTGGGCGGAAATCGGCCCTCGGCCTGCCAATAACACTCCCCACAGGCCGCGGAATCGTCGCAGATCTCCTTAACCTTCCCCTGCTAAATCGTCGGCCGCGGGGATCTTGGCCCGCTCGTACGCGTTGACGATGTTCTGCACGAGCCGGTGCCGCACGATATCGCCCCGCTCCAATGCGACCGTGGCGATGCCTTTGATCCCGCGAAGCTTGTCGATCGCGTCCACCAGCCCGCTTCGCGTGCCTTCGGGCAGGTCGACCTGGCTGGCATCGCCGGTGACGATCATCTTCGAATCGTGACCCAGTCGCGTCAGGAACATCAGCATCTGCGACGTGGTCGTGTTTTGTGCCTCGTCGAGGATGATCACGCTGTCATTCAGCGTCCGGCCCCGCATGAAGGCCAGGGGGATCACCTCGATCACGTCGTTGACCATGAACCGCTTGACCTGCTCGAAATCCATCATGTCGTGCAGGGCATCGAACAGGGGCCGCAGGTACGGGTTGACCTTGGCCTGCAGGTCGCCCGGGAGGAATCCCAGGCGTTCGCCCGCCTCGACGGCCGGGCGGGCGAGGACGATCCGCCGGGCCGCCCCGCGCTTCAGCAGGCTCGCCGCCGCGGCGACGGCCAGGTACGTCTTGCCGGTGCCGGCGGGGCCGACGCAGAACGTCAGGTCATGGTTGAAAATCGCCTCCGTGTAACGCCGCTGGCCATCGGTTTTTGGCCGGATCGCATGGCCTTTGCCATAAACGTCGATCTCGTCGGCGCTGCGGGCTTCGTGCTGCTCGGCCGCCCGGCCGATCGCCTGGCCCACCTCCTCCACGCTCAGCCAGTCCTGGCGGCGCAGCTTCCGCTGCATCTGTTCCAAGACGGCGGCGGCTTTGCTCACCTGCTCGCGCTCGCCGGCGAGGCGCAACTCGTCGTCACGGTTGATCACCTGAATGCCGAACGTGTCACGAATCATGCGCAGGTGGCGATCGGCCGTGCCGAAAAGCGCCAGCTTCTTCTCGGGTTGCTCAAGAGTAATGCTTAGGTTCACTGCTTTAAAAGAAGGGAAATCATCAGACCGTCGAACAAGGGCGGCCAGATCTTATAACTTCCTCGTGTTTACGTCCTGCGCGGTCCAAGGATCGCGCTGCCACGGGAGCACATTCTCTCCCGATTGGCAGAGCGTGTCGAGATCAAATGCGCCCGATAACAGGGCTTTGGGGGCTGCCTGGAGCGCAAGATGCGGAACACGTTTGGTTTATGCGGCGGCGGGGGGCGTGGCAAAGTTTTTCATGGGCGGCAATCTTCACCCCGTTGCGCAAGTGTTGCAGTTTCCTCGCGGCTGCTCAGCTCGGCTGACCGGACGTGTCGCACAAATGCCTCGATCCGCTCGGCCGACTTCTTGCCCGGCGAATCTTCCACGCCGCTACTGACGTCCACCGCCCACGGGTGGATTCGGCGAACGACATCCGCAACCGTTTCGATCGTCAGCCCGCCTGCGGCGATGAGGCGGGGCAGTCCGATAAAATCGCCCCGCTGGCGGTGCCGATCGATCGTCTCCCAGTCGTTGGCCTTTCCCGTGCCCCCAAGTGTGCCGGACGTCTCGAACACGAAGCCCTGCACATGGGTAAGCCTCAGCTTCGCGATCGCGCGGCGCCAACTGTCCAGTTCGCTTGCGAACGTCGCCGGGTCCACCCGGATCGCCTTGAGGATCGTGAATTCCTTCAGTTCCGCGACGAGTTCTGGTGATTCATTCCCATGCAACTGGATTTGCCGCAGCCCCAACTCCCGCGCCACCTCGCGCACGCGTTCCGCTTCCGCGTCGACGAACAGCCCGACTGGGGTGACGAAGGGCGGCAGCGCGGTCACGATTTCCCGCGCCCGCTCGACTGGCACGTAGCGCTTGGCCGGCGGATGAAACACCATCCCAATCGCATCCGCCCCCGCGCGCGCCGCCGCCACCGCGTCCTCGACGTACCCCACCCCACAAATCTTCACTCGCGTTCGGTGCACGACATCATGATAGGGAAGCAACCGCCCCGCGCCCAATTCCCGCGCAAGCTGGGGCACAGCGGCGCCGACAACGCTTGCGTCTCCGATCAACTCCGACGCCGCGCCGCCTCGGGTCTGCCTCCGCGCTTGGAGCCGGCGACATAGTTCGCCCGCCCCCTCATTGTTACCATACCCTACCTCACTCCCAGGAGACTCGACGTATGGCGGCACGGAACTTCCTCGCGTTCGACCTCGGCGCCGAAAGCGGCCGCGCCGTGCTCGGCAGCCTTGATTCTGGCAAGCTCACGCTCGCGGAAAAGCATCGGTTCCTCAACCCAACAGGCCGGATCAACGGCCACCTCCACTGGAACCTCCTCGCCCAGTGGGAGGAACTCAAGACCGGCCTCCGCAAAGCCGCCTTCGAACAGCACGCCGACCACAAGGACCCCGTTCCGCTTCACGGCATCGGCGTCGACGCCTGGGGCGTCGATTTCGGCCTGCTCGGCAAGTCGGGCGAACTGTTGGGCAGCCCGTTCCACTACCGCGACTCGCGAACCGACGGCATGTTCGAACGCGCCTTCGCCCGCGTCCCCCGCGAGCAGGTCTTCGAGGCCACCGGCATCCAGTTCATGGAGATCAACAGCCTCTTCCAACTGCTCGCGATGAAGGAAAGCGGCTCCGCGCTGCTCGGCTGCGCCGACACGCTGCTGTTCATGCCGGACCTGTTCAACTACCTTTTCACCGGCGAGCGAAAAGTCGAGTTCTCGATCGCCTCCACCAGCCAGATGTACGACCCGCGCAAGAAGGCGTGGGCGACCGACCTGCTGGAGAAGCTCGGGCTGCCCACGCGGATCCTGCCCGAGATCGTCCCCTCCGGCACCGTGATCGGCCCGCTCCGCGAGGACGTCGCCAAAGAGTGCGGCGTTGGCGCGATCCCCGTCATCGCGCCGGCCACGCACGACACCGCCAGCGCCGTCGCCGCCGTCCCCGCGACCGGGACCGACTGGTGCTACATCAGCTCAGGGACCTGGTCGCTGATGGGCGTCGAGCTCCCCGAGCCGATCATCAACGAGAAATCGCTCCGCTATAACTACACGAACGAAGGGGGCGTCGGCGGGACGATCCGGTTCCTCAAGAACATCATGGGCCTCTGGCTCGTGCAGGAGTGCCGCCGGCAGTGGCAGCGGGAGGGGCATGACCACAGCTACGGCGAGCTGGCCCAGATGGCCAACCGCGCCAAGCCGCTGGCGGCGCTGATCGACCCCGACTACAAGCCATTCCTCTCGCCCGGCGACATGCCGCGGAAGATCGAGGAGTTCTGCAAGAAGACCGGCCAGCGGCCGCCCAACGCCCGCGGCGAATTCGTCCGCGCCTGCCTCGACAGCCTCGCCCTCACCTACCGCAAGACGCTCGAGGGCCTCGAGGACGTGCTGGGCCGCAAGGCCGGCGCGATCCACATCGTCGGCGGCGGGTGCCAGAACGAATTGCTCAACCAGATGACCGCCGACGCCTGCAACCGCCCGGTCCTCGCCGGCCCGGTCGAGGCCACCGCCATCGGCAACATCCTCGTCCAGGCCATGGCCACCGGCGACGTGAAGAGCCTCGCCGACGCCCGCGCCATCGTCCGCCAGAGCTTCGACGTCAAACGCTACGAGCCGCGGCAGACGAAGCTGTGGGATGAGGCGTACGCGAAGTACAGGCAGGTCCTGAATCGTTGAATGAGGTCCAACACTTGAGGCGGCCCTCTTCATCCCCTCTCCCGGTACTCCGGGGAGGG
>DASXMX010000170.1:0-1549 GCA_036495445.1 Tepidisphaeraceae bacterium | reverse complement strand
GTGCCCTCTGTGGTTGTATTTCTGAGCACCGTCACAGATATCACTTCACCGCTGCCACCGGAAGATCGTGAACGAATGGGCTGGGAGTTTGTATCGCGCAGCACCGTCGTGGAACTCGGCGGCCCAGGTGCGCTGCGTCGGCGCGACGTGCCGCGGGTCGGCGGCGGTGTTCACCGCGTCGAGCGGGCCGGTGATCTCCGTTAACTCCGCGGGGCCGGACGGGACGAATCCTGCCAGGCGAAGCACCGCCGGCTGCGGGCGATCGCTGATGTTGGTCACCTGGAGCGTCAGCACGCGCCCGTCGTCGCTGGTGCGGGCGAGGGCGTCGATCGCGTCGCCCGAGTTGTCGTTGACGGTCGCCTCGACAAGTCGTGGAAGCGCGTGGCGCGCAATCATCTGGGTGACGCAGTACGTCGGTTGCGGCCAGACCTGCGACGGGGAGAGGAACAGCAATCCCTGGTCCCACCCGTTATCGTTCTGGCCGTCGCACTGGAGGCAGTTGGCGGCGCAGACGATCGGGACGCGGCCGGCGCCGAGCCGCATCAGGCCGTCCACCGTCAGGGCGTGGGCCAGCGCCCGGCGGAAGGTGTGGTTGTTCGCGTTCTCCTCGAAGATGCAGACCTTGTAATCGGCGCCGGGGCTGAGCTTGCCGAGCCAGTCGATGAACTGCCCCAGCACCTCGATCTGCGGGCCGGGCTCCCGCGGGCGGTCGTTGCCGATGTGGACGTCGAACCAGACGGCCTCCTTCCGCTCCTTCGCGAAATCGAGGATCTTCTTGTGGGCCGCCAGCGTCGTGATTCGCGGCGCGCCGGTGAAGTGATAAGGATCGGCGATCGGCTTGCCGTAGGCGAAGTCGCCGACGACGGGCGTGACGGTCGGGTCCTTCGCCCAGATCGCCTCCGCCAGCGGCTTGAACTTCTGCCAGTACACCTCGTCCACCGCCTCTTCATTTCCGAGCTCGATGTACTTCAGCCCGAACGGCGCCGGATGGCCGTCCTCGGCGCGCCGATGGCCCCACGGGCTGTCGGCCGGGCCGTTCACGTATTCGATGAAGTCGGCGATGTCCTGCGACGACTCGTTATTGTCCAAATCCGGGATCGCGAGGAACCCCGCCGCCTCGCAAAAGTTCAGGAAGTCGATGATCCCGAACCCGTTCGAGGAGTACGGGTACCACGTCCCCTTGTAAGGCGGCCGGCGGTCGCGCGGGCCGATCATCTTCTTCCACCGGTATTGCGGGTCATTAACCATCGACCCGCCGTACCGCATGACGGTCAACCCCTCGGTGATCAGCGCCTCGGCCACGTCCTTCCGGACCGGCAGCCCTTTGAACCGGCCCCATTCACCGGGTTGAAGGAACGCATATCCGACGGTAACTGAGCCCGGCTCTTTCAGCCGGATCGCGAACCGCGCATTCGGATCGGTCGCCGAAGGCGTCAGGGCGAACTCGAACCGCTGCCAGTCGCCCGGCTTCGCGTCGAGCTTGGCTTCGGCATACGTCCGCGAGCCGTCCGCGCTCTCGGCCGCCACATAGACGGGCGTGGCCCGTTCG
>DASXMX010000169.1:0-8072 GCA_036495445.1 Tepidisphaeraceae bacterium | reverse complement strand
ACGGTGATGTTGTTCGTGTTCAGCTCGACGGTGAAGTCGCTGTTGAGGGCCCGATAATTGAAGAAGTAATCCTTGATCACCTCGGCCTTGTACCCCAGGCAGAGCACGAACCGCTTGAACCCGTACCCGGCGTACTCGGACATGATGTGCCAGAGGATCGGCCTTGAGCCGACGGGCACCATGGGCTTGGGCCGGAACTCGGTCTCCTCGCGCAGCCGCGTCCCCAGGCCGCCGCACAGCACGAACACGGGCACAGTCGAACGATCAATCGCCATAATCAATCTCGAAAAGGTTCACCGCGGAAACGCAGAGATCGCAGAGAAGACAAAGAAAGAAACCAGCCACAGATAAACACAGATGCACACAGATGAAATCCAGAATTTGGGATTCGAAATTTGAAATTTCAGATCTGAGATTTCAAATTCTTATTTCTTATCTGTGTCCATCTGTGCCCCATCGGTGGCGAACAACTGCATTTCTCTTCTCCGCGTCCTCTGCGTCTCTGCAGTGAATCGTCTTCACGCGGCTTTCTTCGGCATCGCAGGGTTTTCAACTGGTTTCAATCGAAAGCCGCGCACGAAGACGCTGTTCAGGAACGTATCGAGCATCATGTGCTTCGGCTCGGTGTCCGGGCGGCGCTGCAGGCGACGACGGATCTGCCAGAAGGCGAACCCGGCCAGGAATGCCAGGTCGGCCAGGGCTGCGTAGATTGCGCCGTAGCTCTTGATGAAGAACCGGCTGCGGGCCTGGTACCAATAGCTCGGCCGCCGCTTCTGCACTTGTTCCTTGCCGGGGTCGGAGATTTTCGTCGTGCAGCCGACGAGGTGAATGACCCGGCTCTCCGGGACGTACCACGTCGGCCAACCCGCCTTGCGGGCCCGCATGCACAGGTCGATATCGTCAAAGTAGGTGTAGTAATCCTCGTCGAGCAGGCCGATCTTCTCGAAGACCTCCCGCCGGACGATCATGCTCGCCCCGGCGACCCACTCCACTTCACAATCCCCGCTGGGCGGCGGCGGGCTCAAATTCCATGGCGACAGCAGCTTCGAGACGAACCCCAGCCGCAGCCCGCGATCAAATTCGTTGGCGATCGTGTGATACCGGAACGCGGACACGTGAACGCCGCCGTCGGGCATTTCGAGCCGGCTGCCGGCGATGCCGACCTTCGGGTGGGCGTCCATGAAGTTCACCAGCGAATCGAGCGCGTGCGGCAGCACGATCGTGTCGGAGTTCAGCAGCAGGAAGTATTCGACTTTGTCTTCGGACGCCAGCGCCTCGCGCAGGATGACGTTGTTCCCGCCGGTGAACCCGCGGTTGGGGTGAATCGCGGTCAGCGATACCCACGCGCCCCAGCGGTTGGCGTCGATCGCCTCCTGGATGCGGCGCGCATCGTCCGGCCCCGTGCCGTTCTCGCAGACGGCCACCTTCGCGCCCGGCACGCGGGCGATCTCCGATGCCAGCGACCGCAGGCAGTCGAGCGTCAGGTCGGTCACCTTATAACTGACAATCACCACCAGGAGCTTCATCCCGGCTTACTCCCTCTGCAGACAACCCAAACATATGCCGCAGTTTGCCCGGCACCATATCCGCTCGTCCCCGCTCCGGCAGCGCCTGATCTGGCCCGTAGATCGCCGGGTCGTATTCGGGATTATCGGCAGACCGGACGGCGCGCCCGCGAGCATATTCGCGGCCTAGACCATCCACGGGGAACGTCCGATAAGCAAGCTCAACTGTTTATCCCCTGGCACGGGCGGCTCGTCCGTGCCCCGCGCAAGTCCTTTGCTATTCTCGTCGTCCTTGTGGCAGCGCGGGCGGGCGATGGCGGGCGAAACCGGTACGGACCGCATTCAAGAATTCGCGCAGTGCAGGGCTGCGGTTGTCGCGGCGGTAGTTCGCCACCAGTTCAGTCATCGGCACCGGCCGGCGCAACGGGCGATAGACAACGCCGGCCCGACGCAGGCCATGGACTGCTTCCGGGACCAGGCAGACGCCGAAGCCGGCACCGACCAGGCCGATCGCGGTCTGGACCTCGGTGGCTTCCTGCGCAAGCCGGGGCCGGAACCCCGCTTTGGCGCAGACCTCCAGCACGACATCGGCGTAGCTCGGCTGCTCGCTGCGATGAAACAGAACAAACGGCTCGCCCGCCAAGTCGGCCAGCGGCACCTCCGCGCGTTTGGCCAGCGGATGCCCCTGCGGGATCGCGGCGACAATTGGCTCGCGGAGCAGCGTTTCGGCCGCGAGTTCCGCATCGCCCAACCTCGTGCGAAGGAAACCGACGTCCACGCGCCGCTCCAGCAGCGCGGCGCTCTGGGCCGAGCTGTCCATTTCGTCCAGCAGCAGGTGAACCGACGGAAACCGCTCGCGAAAGGCTCGGAGGATCAGCGGCAGTGGGCCGTAGGTGGCCGAGCCGACGAACGCGACGGTCAGCCGGCCCGTCTCTCCGCGTGCTGCGCGCCGGGCCGCCTCCTTCGCCTGCTCGGCGCCGGCCAACAACCTGCGGGTCTCTTCGAGGAACGCGTGGCCCGCCTCCGTGAGTCGGATGCGGCGGTGGGAGCGGTCGAATAACTGCACGCCGAGTTCCCGCTCCAACTGCTGGATCTGCCGGGTCAGCGCGGGTTGCGCCACGTGCAACCGCTCGCTCGCCCGGCCGAAGTGTGATTCCTCCGCGATGACCTCGAAATAAACGAGCTGCCGCAGTTCCATGAGAGAATTGATATCGGAACGGCATCAACGGGACAATCTAAATGCATTGGACGTATCAGTCGGAAAGGTCGAAGATGAGGTGAGACACATGAGCAGTTGCAGCCTGGACAGTCTGGCGAATGCCTCCGGCTTTGGGCCGCGAACCCTCGGCCGTGCGAGCGTCCCCCTGCCGCCGGGCGCGCGAGGCACACAGAACTTGGCGGTTGCCACCCCGGCAGCCGCCACCGGTCCTTCCGGCCCGTACAACCTGCGCCTGCTGGCCGTCTCGGCGGCGGGGTTCTGTGTCTTTCTCAGCGTCTACGCGACCCAGTCGCTGCTGCCGCTGCTGGCCAAGACATATCACGCCTCGGCGCTGCACGCGAGCCTGACCGTGTCGGCGACGACGCTGGCAGTCGCGCTGGCGGCGCCGGCCGTCGGATTGCTGGCCGAGCGGGTCGGCCGCAAGACGGTGATCGTCTCGGCCATCTTCGCGCTGGCGTTTCCCACCTTCATGGCTTCGACCGCGGGCGGGCTCGACGCGCTGATCGGCTGGCGGTTCGCCCAGGGGCTGGTGATGCCCGGGATCATCGCCGTCACGATGGCGTATGTCGCGGAGGAGTGGGAACCGGAGCACGTCGGCACGGCGATGAGCGCGTATGTGACCGGGAACGTGCTGGCCGGCGTTGTCGGGCGATTCATGACCGGCTGGTTCGCCGCCCATTATTCGTGGGGATTGGGGTTCGTGGCGCTCGCCATCCTCGACGTCATCGGCGGCGTCATCGTCTGGCGAGGCCTGCCGCCCTCGCGCCATGCGATCACCCCCCGTCCGATCCGTCACACGGTCCGCGAAATGGGGCAGCACTTCGGCAACGGGCAACTCGTCGCGGCGTTCGCGGTCGGGTTCTGCATCCTGATGGTGCTCGTCGCCACCTTCACGTACATCACCTATCCCCTGGCCGCCCGGCCCTTCAACCTCGGGCCGGCGGCGCTCGGGTCGCTGTTCCTAGTCTATCTGTTGGGCGTCGTCGTGACGCCGATCGGCGGCCGGTACATCGACCGGTTCGGCCAGCGCGACGCGCTGCGCGTCGCAATTGGCGCCGTCGCCGCTGGTTTGGCCCTCACGCTCGCGCCGTCCCTGCCGTTCGTCATCCTCGGGCTGGCCCTCAGCTCCTCCGGCGTCTTCATCTGCCAGAGCGCCACCGCCAGCTACATGGGCCTGGCCGCGGGTAAGGCCCGCGCGTCCGCATCGGGGCTATATGCCTCGTTCTATTACCTCGGCGGTGCGGCCGGCGCGTTCGTGCCGGGACTGTTCTGGAAGCTCGGCGGATGGCCCGCTACCGTGGGATTTCTCGGGGCCATCCTGCTCGTGACCGGCGCGACCGCGACGTTCTGCTGGACGGGCAGAGGTGGGGGAGTTCCGTAGGGGCGAACCTTGTGTTCGCCCTTCCTAGGGGCGAATCTTGTATTCGCCCTTGACCATCCGCCCAGCAAGAGGGTGAACACGAGGTTCACCCCTACCGAAGGCGTTCGCAATTCCTCGGCCCGAGGCACAGGTCGGAAACGAACTCTTGCACAAAACCCGGATCTCCAGCCCGGGCTGACGCTGTATCCGTTGAACGGGCTGTGACGCGGAACTTCCTCGCAGCATTCCGCTATTGCGTAAAGTGCATACTTTCGAATAAAAAAGCCCTCCCGCGTCGCCAAAGGAGGCGTGCGGAAGGGCTTACATTCTCCCCACTGCTGTACGTCCGGCCACGGTCGGACGGCCCCGTGTGCGGCTGTACTTCCCCAAAGTTAGATCGAGGAGCTTACGTCTGCTGGGTGGACATCCCGGCAAGGACAAGCATCACTTCACCCGTAAAACGCGGGTCGGCTCACATTATTTTCGGGCAGCGGAATTTTTACCGTTGACTCGTCAATTCCGACCAAAGATTGGCCAGGCGCAGCGAGACATGGACGGTGACTTCCCCCTTGGAGCCGTAATCCACCTGATACGGCCGAGCCCGGGTTAATGACTTGGCAACCGCCTGCTCGATCGCCGGATCCCGCCCGGCGGCGGCACCGACCGTCGTTCCCCCGGCAAGCGGCAGTTGGTTGATCTGATCGCGCAGCTTCTCGATCGCTAAAGCCTCGCCCTTGCGGGCGGTATGGAGGGGGGAACCGCTCTGCGGAGCGGTGGCCTGCGCCTGGAGGATTTGATTGACCCAATCCGGCGGCTGCGCCGGGAGGGTCGCCGCGGCCCGGCCGGCTGGGCGGGCCGCCCCAGGTTGCACAAGGCCGACGCCCGTTGCGTCGGCGGCCCGGGCATTGACCTGGTCGCGGATCCGGTTCCAGTCGCCCTCGGCCGCGGGCACCGGCACACCATGCTGGCGGCCCAAGGCTGAGCGCAGGGTCTCCCAGAGGCCGTCGGACGGGACGGCTAACGTCAGCCGGACGGTTAAATCATCTCCGAATTTCACCGATTGAACCGGCTGGCCCTCCAGCCAGCCGCGGGCGGCTTTGCCCGCCTCGGGGTCGGCCAACGCCTCGCCTAACGTCTTGCCCTGAATGACTTGGATCGGGCTGATGCTTTCGATGACGTGGTCCACCGCGTTGTCGCGGGCGGCCAACAGGGCCTTGCGCCGGTCCGCGTCGCTGACGCTCCACCACGCCCGGGCCGAGGGAGGCGGGCGGAGCCGGGCAATCTCCCCGGCAGACGTGCTGGTGCCCGTCGCCGAAAAGATCCGGTCCCCCCACCATTTGATCTGCCGCTGAAGGGCATCGGGGGGAATGGGCGATTCCTTGGCGTGGGCGTGGGTAAGCGCCAGGAGCGTTTTCGCGATGCGGCTGCCGTCAATGGAAAGGCGAACCTGCACGGCCTGATCGCCCAGCCACCGCGCCCCGCCGATGCGTTCGGCCCCGCGGAGGGTTTTGTCCAATTCCTCGCGCCCGCCGACTTTCTCGATCAGGTCCTCGACGGTGAGATCCGCCCGGATATGGGCGGCGAGCACCTGCGCCTTGAGCCCCTCGATTGCGTCCGCGGTCGCGGCGTCCACTTGCGGATTGCGCTCTTCCGCGACTCCGATGGCCACGACGCTTGCGAGACAGACCAGGAACACGACCGGGCTCAAACGCATCAAAGCACAACCTCCACCTGCCGGCCTGCACGCCATCCGCTCGTTCGGCCGACACTAAGACTATCGACAGTCCAGACAACGGGCCGACAGGGTGGTTAGCTGTCGAGTCCGACAGACTCGCACAATTTGGCGTTCGTAGTTTGGGTGGGCGCCGATTCGAAGAGGTGCCGAAGTTCCCCGGGTCCGCCGCTTGCGGCTTCGCCAACGAAGGGACGTGCCTCCGTCGGGACATCCCTTCGTTCGCGACCCCGCAACCGGCTGAATTGATTTGTCTCCCCCAAATTCTTACGATCCCTTGCCCCGAAGTGGATCCAAGTTTGTCCATTTTATCGCACGCGCCCAGGGACGGGACGTTCGCGAGACAGGAGATGTGCCAGTGGCCCCCCGCCGCAAGACGCGCAAGGTGATCGTGGGTGACAAGCAGCACGGCTTCGTCGGCATCGGCGGCGACGCCCCCGTCGCGCTGCAGACGATGACCAGCACCTACACCTACGACATCGACGCCACCGTCGCGCAGATCAACGCCCTCCAGGCGGCCGGCGCCGACCTCGTCCGCGTCGCGGTCCCCGACAAGCAGGACACGCTCGCCCTCAAGGAGATCCTGAATCAGGTCCGCATCCCGCTGATCGCTGACGTCCACTTCCACTTCGAGCGGGCGCTGGAGGCGATCGAGGCCGGCATCCACAAGATCCGCCTCAACCCCGGCAACATCAAAGACCGCCCGAAGGTCGAGAAGGTGATCGCCGCCTGCAGGGAACGCGGCATCCCGATCCGCGTGGGCGCCAACGAAGGCGGCATCGTCGAGCGCGGGAACAAGGCCCAGCGGGCCGAGGAAAAGGCCGCCCTCGAGAAGGACTACCAGGGGCAGATGACGGCCATCATGGTGGAAAAGCTCGAGGAATACCTCCGCATCTTCGCCGACAACGACTTCTACGACGTCGTCCTCTCCGCCAAGAGCGTCGACCCGGAGATCGTCCTCTCCGCCTACAGCGAGTGCAGCAAACGGTTCGACTTCCCGCTGCACCTGGGCGTCACGCACGCCGGCCCACCGGAAACGGGGCGGATCCGCTCCGTCGTCGCGTTGGGCTCGCTGCTCGCCCAGGGCATCGGCGACACGATCCGCATCAGCTACGCCGCCGACCCGGTCTACGAGGTCGAGGACGGGAAGGAACTGCTCCAGGTCCTCGGCCTGCGGCTCCGCTCCGAGCCCGAGCTGATCGCCTGCCCCACCTGCGGCCGAATCGAGATCGACCTGATCTCGATGATGACCGAAGTGCGCCGCCGCCTGAAGGAAATCGACGTGCCCGTGAAGGTGGCCGTCATGGGTTGCGTCGTCAACGGCCCGGGCGAAGCCGAGGGCAGCGACGTCGCGGTCTTCGCCGGCAAGCACCGCGGCGTGATCTACGTCTCCAACAACGAAGGCGTCGCCGAGCAGGTCGCCACCGTCCCCGAGGACCAAATCCTCGACCGCCTCTTCGACGAGGTCCGCAAATTCGCCGACCGCGTCCGCCGCGGCGAGGCGAAGCTCAAAAACCAAAAGGTCCACATCAAACCCCCCGCCCCCATCGGCGAACTGGGCAGCGGGTGGGAAAAGATCCAAAAGCAAAAGGGCCTCTCACTCCCCGTCGCGCGGTGACAACTTCCGTCTCCGCGTCCTCGGTGTCTCCGCGTCCCCGCGTCCCCGCCTCTCCCTTCCCGTCGCCCGAATGTCCCAAAATGTCCCATAATGTCCCGCCGCGGCGAGCCATTTGTCAGCATCTTGCATGGGACATTGCCCGGATTCACTTTCAGAGCGCGCAGGCGGACCGCCGCTCTTCTCTTCACACCCACCGACACGCGTCTTCCTCTGTTCCGTTTAGCCGTGGCCCCCAGGCCCGCGTTCCCCTGGGGTGGAGACACCGCGCGGGCGCGGCGGCTAAACGGGATGTCACCCCGTCCCCGCGTCCCCGTGTCTCCCCGTCCATCCTCTGCCCTCTGCCCGCTGCGTCCCCCCGTTCCCCCATCTCCCTGTCACCCCGTCTCCCCCTCCCTCCACTCTCCCCCTGCACTTTCCCGATCGAGGCACCTGATGCATGGCGTCCCATACAGTTAATTCATAACCGTCTCTCACCACATGCCTTGCAACTTCCCGCATCGCGAAATCCCGTGCAACATCCCCGCCGGTGGCCCCGAAACGGTGCATTCATTGGCCCGGCGGCTACCGCAGGCGCAAGCTCATTCGCGGAAGCGACTTGTATACGCGTCGACAGCCACATCCGTTTCCACTCCTGCACC
>DASXMX010000168.1:0-10391 GCA_036495445.1 Tepidisphaeraceae bacterium | reverse complement strand
CTCGTTCCAGTAGTAGCTGCTCTGCTCGCGGGCGAAGTAGGTTTCGAACCCGGCCGGGGCGTTCTGGACCGGCTGGGTGATTTGGTCGCCCGGGCAGTGGAAGACGCCCGTGCCCCCGCGGTCGTAGGGCGCGAGCAGTTCGACGAGGCTCGGGTAGGCGTTCAGCGGCGGCTGCAGCGAGGGCATCGTGTTGACGTGCGGCAGCGTATTTTTGTTTTCGCCAAAATACATCTGCAGCATCCGGCCGACGTCCTGGAGCTGCGCGGCGCACCGCGTGCGGGTGGCCGCCGCCCGCGCCCTGGCAACCACCGGGAACAGGATGCCGACCAATGCGGTGATGATCGCAATTACGATCAACAACTCAACGACGGTGAAAGCGTGACGTCTGTTCATGGCGTTCCCGTGTGAACGGTTACTGTTGCTCTGGACTAAGCAGCGGTTGACGAGGGTGCCGCTGAGCCACGTCGACAGGGCCGCGCCGCGGCGGTACGCGCCGAGTCCGCGTCGAACGCGGCCAGAAACGTCTCCTGGACGACGTCGCCGGCGTCGGCCTCACACCCGCACAGCCCGCCCGAACCCAGTCCTTGCCCGGACGTCGCCGCCGCGGCCGTGTCCGGAGCGGCCTGCTGCAGATGAGTACCCCGGGGAGCGAAAACCCCGTCAGTCGCCGGAGCCGCGCGCCAAGATCCGCGGACCCCATGTGGCGGCAGGATCGGACTCTTGTGAACGGCGCGCCAACCGTCTCGCTTGACGGAATGGCGCATCAACATACCGTGAACGGATGGGATGGAGTTGGCCAATGAAGGTTGCTCTCAGTCCGGCGATCGTCGCGGCGGTCGCCGTCTTCGCCCTACGGGGCGTGTCGCGCGCACAACAAGTTCCCGAGCAATCGGCACCGACCTCACAGGCGGCCGTGGACTCGATGACCACAACGGCGGCGGTTCACTCGCCGTTCGGCGTCCGCGCCGGCGGCGCGTTCGCCCCGCGCAGCGACCTGTCGGGCGGCGGCGGGGTGGCGCGGGACTCATGGACCGCGGCCGCGCGGGTTCGCGTCCCGCTCGCCAACAACCTGTTCGCCACCGCCGGCGCCTCGTACACCGGCGCATTCTATCAGTTTAGCGGCGAGCCGCGCATCGGCGGCAGCGATCATCCCTGGAGCCAGGTGGACAAGGTCACCGTGTCGACCGGGCTCCTCGCCCGCATCGACGCGCGTTGGTCGGCGTTCGGCGGGTTCCGCGTCAACGCCTCCGCAGAGACCGGCGCCGACTGGGGCGAGAGTTTCACCTACGGCGGCGTGGCCGGCGCGACGTACCGCTTCTCGGACCGGCTGTCGCTGGGGTTGGGGATCGTCGCGCACTCGCGCCTGGAGGAGGGCGCGCTGGTGTTCCCGTTCCCGGTATTCACATATGTGCCTCCGGTCGACCACGACCGCTGGCGGCTGTTCTGCAGCGCCAGCGGAATCGGCGGCGCGCTGGGCGAAAACGGCGCGGGCGTGGCGGCGGGCGTCGCGTACGCCGCCACCCCGAAGCTCACGCTGGCCGCCGGACTTTCCGGCCTCGGGCTGGTCAACGATTTCCGGCTGAGCCCCGGCGCGCCGGTCCCCGGCGGGGTTGTCCGCGACCATTTCACGCAACTCATGGTCGAAGCGGACTGGCGCCCGCTCGCCGGCCTCTCCACCGCCGCCTTCATCGGCGTCGACCTACCGGGCAAGCTCGACGTGCTGTCGCGCGACGGTTCGACCGCCTACAGCTCGGACTTCACTGCGACGCCGGTTGTCGGGGTCACCATTGAGTATCGCTTTTGAAGCGGCAAACATATCACGGGCCGAAGAAGATCCCGCTGAGCACCGCGTTCAGCCCGCCGTTGTTGGCGATGGTGATCTTCACGTGGCCGGTCATGTTCCAGACCAGCCACTGGCCGCTGTTGAAGTTGGCAATGTTGCGGGTGTCGAGCACCGCGCCGGTGCCGGCGTCGCTGATCGTGATCGTCTCATTGCGGTACGACCAGGCGTCCCAGTTCAGCGCATAGAGTGCGACCCGATGGGCTTTGCCATCGGTCAGGTTCAGGTCGAAGGTGAAGCTGGTTCCGGAGGAATCCGAGGCCGCGATGCGCGTGGACGCGCCGGGCGCGGTTTGCAGGTCGCGGGTGTCGGTGGTCGAGGTGGCCCACGTCCAGGATTGGGCGCCAGAAACCGACAGGCTGGCGTAGGCCGGCAGGCTGGTCGCGCCGTTGACGATCGAGTAGCCGGCGGCGCCGTAGGTGCCGGTCCACGTGCCGCCGGTGGTGGTGTCGGCCTTGACGAACTGCGCGGTGGCGGCGTTCGCGCCGGGCACGGCGCCGAAGAAGATCCCGCTCAGGACCGCATTCATGCCGCCGTTGTTGGCGACGGTGATCTTCACGTGGCCCGAGAGGTTCCAGACCCGCCACTGGCCGGTGCCGAAGTTGCTGACGTTCCGCGTGTCGAGCACGGCGCCGGTGTTGGCGTCGCTGATCGTGATCGTCTCGTTGCGGTAGGTCCACGAGTCCCAGTTCAGCGCGTACAGGCCGACCTGGTGGGACTTGCCATCGGTCAGGTTCAGGTCGAACGTGAAGCTCGTGGCTGAGAAGTCGCACGCGGCGATTCTCGTGGACGCGCCGGGGGCGGTTTGCAGGTCGCGGCCGTCGGTGGTCGAGGTGGCCCACGTCCAGGATTGGGCGTTGGCGACCGAGAGCTGCGCGTAGGACGGCAGGCTGGTCGCGCCATTGAAGATCGAGTAGCCGTCGGCGCCGTAGGTGCCCGTCCAGGTGCCGCCGGTGGTCGTATCGGTCTTGACGTACTGCGCGGTGGCGGAGTTCGCGCCGGGCGCGGCGCCGAAGAACAGGCCGCTGGCGACGGCGTTCGCGCCGGCGGTCAGGGTGATCGTGATCCGCACGTGGCCGGTGAGGTTCCATGAGAGCCACTGGCCGCCGGTGAAGTTGCTGACGCTGCGCGTGTCGAGCACGGCGCCGCTCCCGGCGTCGATCACCTGCACGCTCTCGGCCCGCCCGCGCGCGTCCCAATCGAGCAGGTAGAGCGCGACGGGGTGCGACTTGCCGTCGGTCAGGTTTACGTCGAGCGTGAAGGTGTTTGGGGCGTAGTCGCACCCGGCGATTCGCGCCCCGTTGCCGGCGACGACTTGCAGCGCGCGCGGATCGTTCGTTGACGAGGCCCAGGTGTATTGTTGTTGGCTATAGGCAGTGACCTGCGCGTAGGCGGGCAACTGCGTCGCCCCGCCACCGAACTCGACGTAGCCGTCGCTCCCGTAGGCGCCGGTCCAGTTGCCGCGGGTCGTGGTGTCGGTGCCGACGAATGAGGCGGTGGCGGTGGTCGTTGCGGGAAGCGAGATGGAGAACGGCCGGCTGTAGCCCGCGGGGTTTGCACCGGCGCCGACGATCTGGCCGGTGTCGTTGATCCCGTTGGCGGCCGCGAGCGTCCACCCCGTGGCGGCGTAGATTCCGTTCAGGTCGTACATGACGCCGTTGCGATAGAGGAACGCGTGCTCGACGGCGCCCTGAGTGGTCAGGTGGCTGGCGTCGTAGGCGTAGCCGACGATGTCGCCATTGGCGTTGATCGCGGTGGCGACGGAATTCGGCAGGCCGGGGAGCGTGCCCAGGTCTCGCATGACGCCGTTCTGGTAGACGAAGGCGTGGACGGCACCGTCGCCGGCGATGCGCGACTCGCCGACGATCGCGCCCGCGCCGTTGACGGCCAGCGCGTAGCTGCTGCTGCCGCCGAGCGTGCCCAGGTCTGTGATCGAGCCGTTGAGGCAGGCGAACGCGTGGGCGTTCTGATCGTTGGCCAGCGTGGAGGCGCCGACGACGAGGCCGGAGTCGTTGACCCCGAAAGCGGCACTGACGTTGCCGCCGAGCGTCGGCAGGGCCGACATCGTTCCGCCCGACCAGGCGAACGCCCGGCCCACGCCGCCGGCGTTGTACGACTGGCCGACGACTTCATCCGAGTCATTCAGGGCGAAGGCGAAGCTGCCGATGTCGCCCGGCAGCGTGCCAAGGCTGGTCATCACGCCGTTGGAATCCAGGTAGGCCTGGCGTCCGCCGGTCGAGCCGTAGGCCGCGCCGGCAAACTGGCCGGCGGCGTTGATCGCGTAGCCGATCGAGTAGTTCCCGCCGAGCGTGCCCGCGCCGCTCATCGTTCCGTTGGAATCGAGGTAGGCAATCTCGGACGTGCCCGTGGCGCTGGCGCCGACGATCTGTCCCGCATTGTTGACGGCCTGCGCCTCGGACCGCCAGCCGCCGAGCGAGCCCAGGTCGGTCACGCCCCCGCCGGTGCCGTTGGTCGGCGTGCTGGGGGGGATGATCCAATTGCTCCCGCCCGACGTGGTGTTGTTGTAAAGCTGAATGTTGCTGTTGGGCCCATTCACCTTGATGGGCGTATCCGTGCTGGAAATTGTGTTGTCGTGGACGATGTAGTTGCTGTCCCCGGCGTCCAGGTAGATGCCGCACGCGCCGAACCCGCCGGCGTGCATGTTGTAGATCGTGTTGCCGGCGATCGTCGAGCCGGCGCCGTTGGTCCCCCAGACGTAGATCGCGCCCAAATCCGTCGTCTGCAGACCACAGTCATGAATGGTGTTATTGAGGATCTGCTCGGACGTCGCGTACGTCGCGACGATCCCGTCGCGGCCCGCGTTGTAGATCGTGTTGCCGACGATCTGCTGGTTCGAGCCTTCCACCTCGATGCCGGATTGGTCTCCGCCGCCGTAGTCGACGTCGTGGATCTGATTGTTTTGGACGAGGTTGTTCGCTCCGCTGACATTGACGCCATCGCCCGAACTGAAGGCGATCGTGCTGTTCTCCAGGACGTTATTGGAGCCGTTCAACTGGACGCCGGTCGGCTCAGACCGGTCGTGGTCGTCCCATGGGAACGGGTTCATCATCGCCTGCGAGACGTATTGGGCGGCGATGCCGTTGATCGTCAGGTGATTCGATGAGGCGTTGGTGTCGATCGACGCGGCGACGATCGAGACGCCGCTGAGATTGATGTAGGACTTGCCGCCCAGTTCGAAGGCGTAGGCGCGGTGCTTGGCTTCGACGACGTGATTGGCGGGACTGTCTCCGTTTGGCGTCCAGAGGTAGAGCTGGCCGGAGTTGGGATCGCGGTACCATTCGCCCGGCGCGTCGAGCGCCTGGAAGCTGCCGGTCAGGTAGTACTGGTCGCCGGTGGTCGGGTCTTCGTAGTTGGTGGCGTGCTCGAAGGAGAACGTGAGCTGGCCGGTCGCGGAGTTCAGCACGGTTCCGGTCTGGACGTTCCAGTCCACGCCGTTGCCGATGTGGATCGTGGCCCCGGCCCAGGCGTTTGCGCCGCCGGGAAGGTTCGGGTCGGTGATCGTGGCGGTCGACGGGAAGAACCAGCCGTCGCTGGCGTCGGTCGTGGTGATTTGCGGGGCGGTGGCGTAGACCGGGTGCGACAGGTCCAGCGACGTGTTCGGCCAGCGGGCTTCATTGATCATTTGCCCGTCGACGAAGACCTGGTTGTTTCCCTCGCCCAGGTCCCACGCCTGTCCCGCTTGGTAGATTGATCCCGCGTAGTTCGCCCACCCGCTGATCGGATCCGCGCCGTCGATGACGACCGGCTCGTTGTTGTACGCTTGATAGGTGATCGGCGCAACGGCGGTGCCGGAATTGGCGGGGGTGACCATCTCGTGGTACGTCCCGCCGCGGATCATGACCGTGTCGCCCGGCTGGGCCAGGTTGGCCGCGGCCTGAATCGTCTGCAGCGGCGCAGTGATCGTGCCGGCGTTGGTGTCCAATCCGCTGGGAGCCACAAACCACATGCGCGACAACAGCCGGCGGTCTTCCAGAATATCCAACATCAAACGGTGCTCCCCGCGGGAGAGGGTGAGACGAACACCAAATCCCCTTCCACTCAATCCTGGGCGCATTTTGGGGATTCAGCCTTCGGCGGGCAATGCGGTTTGTTGCCGGAAAGAGAAATTCTTTTGCAGCATGCTGAGCCGGTGACATTTGTCGCAGATTGCGGCTCAAGTGTTGCGGATCGCCAGCATCTGTAATACGGCGCCGATCCCATCGTCCGTTTCGGTCATGGCATTCTCCTTTATTCTCATTAACGGCGGCATGACGATCGGCCGGGCCGTGATGATTCCCCTGGAGTCCGATAATCGCAGGATGGATCCGCGTTCTCGACAGTTCCGCGGCCATATGGAGCCGGCTGGTTGCCCGGCCGGTTGGACGTATCGTACCGTTGATCCCGTTACCCATCGCGCGGGCAGTAATTCCGATGGGATCGGGAGGACAGATGCTGCAGATTGAAGAGGAATCCGTTGACGCGTCGCCCCCGGCGAGCGTCCCGCCGCAGGTCGAGTTGATCCTGTCGGCGCTGGAGACCGGCCGGCACCGCGCCGCCGACCAGCGGGACGGCCGCCGGCAGCGCTATCGCGTCCGCGGCCGGCTGCGGCTCTTCAGCGACGCGCCCCACGTCAAGCCGTGGACCGTCTACACCCGCGACGTCGATGCCCGCGGGCTGGGCTTCGTCACGCCCCACCGGCTGCCGCTCGGGTACGGGGGACTGATCGAACTGCCCCACCCGGACGGGGGGATGATGACGATCACCTGCACGCTCTTCCGGTGCCGCCAGGCGGCGCCGGGGTGGTACGAGGGGGCGGTTTATTTCAACCGGGAGCAACCCGAGTTCGCGGGCGATTTGGACGACGGACGGGAGGCGGCGCAAGGCGTCCAAGCGCGATGACGCGCGCATCCGTTCGCGCGACGCCCACGGCAGAGCCATGGGCTTTGGGGGCCTTTCCCACTTTCATCATTTCCCCCTCGTGCCGGAAAACCGATAGTATCGGTTTATGCACGTGGTGATCTTCGAGGGGTCGCAGTGGGGCGCGTTTGCGCCGCTGTCGTTGAGCCGGCCGGTCTTCGCCCTGGCGACGGGGGCGAGCAGCCTGCTGGAGAAGCAGCTCCGGCACCTGCAGCCGCAGCGCCTCACGCTCTGGGTGCGCCCGGAGATGGAGGCGTTCTGCCGGACACGGATCATCCCGCGCCTGGGCATCCCGACGCAGATCAACCAGCCGCTGGACGACGAGCCGACGCTGCTCTTCAACGGGCGGGTGGTTCACCTCACGCCGTTCGAGCTGCCGCCGGAGAACGCGGTCGTGATCGACGAGGGGGAGACGGTCCGCCTCGCCTATTGCCGACGGCCCGGGCTGGGGCCGCAGGACGCCTTCGGCCGGACCCAACGCTGGCTGGATCTTTTGGAATTGCCTCACACGATGCCGCAGGCGCGGTTGGTCGAGTCGCTGTGGGACCTGATCCACTGGAACGAAGAATCGCTGGTCGAGGACTTCGCCCACC
Source organism: Tepidisphaeraceae bacterium (assembly GCA_036495445.1). Taxonomy (GTDB): domain Bacteria; phylum Planctomycetota; class Phycisphaerae; order Tepidisphaerales; family Tepidisphaeraceae; genus DASXMX01. Next base: position 3,041 of record DASXMX010000168.1, on the reverse strand, counting down.
TGCACGACCGCCCCGCCGCCCCGATCCCGGGCGGCCCGTTCCACCTGCTGCACGAGGACAAGATCTGGCTCGGTCCCGACGTGAAACTTGCGCCCGGCTGCGTGATGGACGCGTCGCGGGGGCCGATCATGATCGGCGGCGGCGCTTCGATCGGCGCCAACGCCGTGATCAGCGGCCCATGCTCGATCGGCCCGGCCACCCGCATCCGGCCGCTCACCCACATTCGCGAGGGGACCAGCATCGGGGCCGGGTGCACGATCGGCGGGGAAGTCTCCCAGTCGATCTTCCTCGACCACTCCAACAAGGCCCATGAGGGATACGTCGGCCACAGCTACGTCGGCAAGTGGGTGAACCTCGGCAGCGGGACGACCACCAGCAACCTGAAAAACACTTATGGCGAAATCCGCGCCCGCGTCGGCGCGCGGGAGGTCGCCACCGGCCGGCAATTCCTCGGCTCGGCCATCGGCGACCACGCCAAGACCGCCGTCCTCACCCGCCTGGCCACCGGCACGTACGTTGGCTTCGGCAGCATGATCGCCGCCGGCGGCACCGCGCCGCGGCTGGTCCCCAGCTACACGTTCCTCACCGACCGCGGCGCCGAGCCGTACGACCTGCAACGGGCGATGGACGTCGCCCGCCGGGTCTTCGCAAGGCGGGACAGGAAGTTCGAGGAGACCGATGAGCAGTTGATGCGGTACGTCGCCCAAGTGGCGCCGACGATTGAACGGGCGGAACAGGGATGACGAGGGGGTGGCGGGTCGCGCCGCGGGCGTATGCCTCTTCCTCGCTCTCCCTCCGGGAGAGGGCTGGGGTGAGGGGGAATTAAGAACGGCGCGCCTGTGCTGAGTGGGCCCCCGTGTCATCCTGAGCGTCAGCAAAGGATCCCGGAGCCGAGAAACTCAACCGACGGAGAGATCCTTCGCTGACGCTCACGATGACAGGGTGTTTTTGGCACCCAGAAGCGTTACCCCGACCTCCCCGCACCCCGGCCCTCTCCCGGAGGGAGAGGGAGGAAAGGCGAGCACACACCTTCCCCAGTCGATCGCATTAGTTTCGCCCAACGTCGCATCACCGGCTCTCATAACCCTTCCACAACCACTCCAGCGCCCCGGGCAGCGTCTGGCGCGTGACGCGGCCGTCGGTGTGCTTTGCGGCCTTGGCGAAGACGAAGCGATACTCATACCCCTTCGCCTTGAGCGCTGCGGCCATCCGCTGGTTGGCCAGTACCCAATTGTGCAACGAGGCCTCGTCGCGCTTGGCGCCGTTGTCGTTCTCGCTCACTTCCAGCCAGACGCGGATCGGCTTGCGGTCGGTCTGCGGGATCAAGTGCTCGTGATACTCCCACGCGCCGTGCGGCGAGGCAGGGTTGTGCGGCGATTGCTGGTTCACATACGTGCCGGAATAGGTGAGGACCCTGTGATACAGGTCGGGCCGGAACCACGCCATCGTGAACGCGGCGGCCCCGCCCGAACTGCCGCCCATCGTCGCCCGGCCCTCCGGGTCGTTGGTGAACGTCACGTGATATTCCTTCTCGATCTGCGGCAGCACTTCGGTCTCGACGAACTCGGCGTGCTTCCCTGAGACGGTGTCGTATTCGAGCCCGCGTTCGCTCCCCTGCGCGTCGCCGCCGCCGGAGTTGATCAGGATCGCGATCATCACGGGCAGGCGATGGTCGTGGATCATGTTGTCGAGGATCGGCGGGAGCACCTTCACGTACCCGCCGCCGTCCTGGGCGATGATGAACGGGGCCGGCGTGCCGGGGACATACTGCTGCGGCACGTAGACCCACACCTTCCGCTCGTAAGGCACGAGGCCCGGCTTGTTCCTGGCGATGCCGGGGTAGATCTTGCTCTCCTCCGATGTCATTGTGAACTGGTGGACCGTTCCCCTCGGGACGCCCTCCGTTACGGTCAGCTCAGGCGCGTCGGTGTAGTCGGGCCCGATCGTGGTCTCGGCGCTTTGGGCCGCCGAGGCGGCGCGGGGAGTCGGGATGAGGAGCGACAACGCCGCGACACAGCATGCCAGGGAAGGGATCGTCTTCATTCGTCCTTTCGGTGGGTTGGCGGGCGAATGATACCCAACGCAAGACGGGACGCGAGGGCGCGTCCCGTCTTGGTCCCGGTCCGGAAGAGCGAGGGGTGGGGCAGACAAACGATCGGCGCGAGAACAGCGCCGTCGGCCTGCCACTTACGTTACGAGCCCCAGTCGAAGTCCAAATCGAAGTCGCCTTTGTGTTTGTGCTTGAGGTCGAGGTTGCGGAGATTGTCGAGGAACGTGTCGATGGCCGTATCGACCGGCGACTCGGTGGAGCTCGAACCGCCGTCGGTGAGGTTATCGCGGTCGAGGCTGTGATCGACGTGGATCAGGTCGACTACGGATTGTGCCAGGGCCTGGGCGTCCTGGCGGATTTGGTCCTTGCTCGCGTTCGCCGCGAGATCGGCCTGGAGCGTCGCGAGGTTGAGCTGCGCGACGTCGAGGCTGGCTTGGGCCATCTGCGTTTCGGCCGGGCCCTCGGGCGTGCCCGGGGCGACGGACGTCAGCGAGCCGAACAGGCCGTGCGTCTCGCTGAAGAGGCCCGCGGTGAAATAGACATCATTGGAGCTGCCGCCACTACCTCCGTTGCCGACCTTCAGCGCCCACAGCCCGTCGATCTGAATCGGCTCGCCGTCGGGGTCGGTCAGTTGCCCGAGCGAGGCGCCGGTCGCCGGATCGAAGGCGTTGATCGTGCCGTCGCCGAAGTTGCCAACCAGCAGATCGCCGGCCAGGCTGCCGAAGGTCGAGGGGGCGATGGCAAGGCCCCACGGCGAATCGAGCGCGCCGCGCGAGGCCAGGCGCATGTTCCCGTTCGTCAGCCCCGGCGTGCCGTCGAGGTTGAAGACGTCGACGAACCCGCGCCCGGGGCCGGCGTCGTCGTCGTGCCGGGCCTTGTCCTGTTTCGCGTAGGTCACGAGAATCTTGTTGCCCAGCAACTGGATGTTGAATGGCGCATACCCCTTGGGCAGATTCGGGTCACTGAACGCGCTCGCCGGCAGCGTGATGGC
>DASXMX010000167.1:0-4557 GCA_036495445.1 Tepidisphaeraceae bacterium | reverse complement strand
CTATTCGCCATGGAAGAGCAGGAAGCCCCGTTGGAGAACGTGCACGAGCGGATCCACCACGAGGCCGAGCACGGGCGGGAGCGGTGGGTCATGGGGGTGGCGCTGAGCACCGCGCTGATTGCAGCCCTGGCCGCCATCGCGGCGCTGCTGAGCGGCGACAACGCCAACGAGGCGATGTACGAGCAGATGCTCGCCTCGGACAATTGGAACTACTACCAGGCCGAGGGGATCAAATCGAACGTGCTCGAGACCCGGATCGAGACACTGCAATCGGAAGGCAAGCCAATCGACGCGCTGCGGGCCAAACAGAAGGACTATGAGCGGACACGCGAGAAGCTGAAGGAACAGGCGTCGGAGCAGGAGCAATCGGCCAAGGCTCACATGGTTCGCCACCACAAGATCGCCCCGAGCGTGACGTGGTTTCAAATCGCGATCGCCATCTCCGCGATCGCCGTGCTCACGCGGCAGAGATGGTTCTGGTGGATCGGCATGGGCTTCGGCGCCGCGGGGGTAATCTTCCTCTTCTTGGGCGTGCTCCCGCATCAGTGGTGATCGTGCGCGTGCGTGATCGCGTCGATGGCCGGCGGGAGGATGCCGAGCAAGCCGACGAGCAGGAGGACGATCGCACCCAGCGCGAGTTCCAGCGTGACGTTGAGCCGCAGGCGGGCGGTCGCGTGGGTCGTCTGATCGTCGCCGGTGAGCGACAGCCGGGGCTTCCAGCGCAACAGGTTCAGGGCACCCAGGGCCACCATCGCAAGAAAGGCGATCACCTTCGCGGTGAGGGTCTTTCCGTAGGAGGTCGTGACGAGATCGGACGGGGAGCCGATCAGGAACAGGCTGTTGATCAGCCCGGTGCCGGCGAGCAGGATCACGCTGGTCAGGCTCATCGCCGAGAAGCGGCGCGTCGCGGTGGTGATCGCGTGCCATTTCCAATGGGGTTCAGCGCGACGAAGCTGCGAGAGCAGCAGGGCGAACGGCAGCAGCCCCGCGGGCCAGAGGCCGCCGATCAGGATGTGAAGGACATCGGCCATCACGTGGGCGTTCGGTGCATTGCCCTCGGTCCCGTGGCCGGCCCACGCCAGGCTTCCAGCCACCGCGCCGCTGGAGAGCAGGAGGACGAGATTGCGAAACGCGAACCGGGGCATCACGATCGCCACCAGCGTCACGACCCACACGAGCCCGCGCAATTCCCAGAGCTTCCCAAAATGGGTGTCGGTCAGCACGACCCGAAGCACGTCCGGCTGGAGTGCCTCGCGCGGCGACAGTCCGCTCATCGAGATCGCGTTGAGCGCGAACCACCCTGCGCCGGAGGCCAGCGCCATCGCGAGCGACCACCACACCATACGCCGCACCGATCTCCTCCATCGGATCGCAACCGGTGTTGCCGCCTGATCGTTCAGGACGGGTGCCGCGATCGACCGATCGAAAGCCACCGTGCCGAACGCTAGCAGGCACGCGCCGAAGTGAACGGCGCGTGCCGCGACCAGCCAACCGGTGATTTGCATTTCGACGTCCACGTGCGCGGGCTACGGCTTGATCGTGAACTTGAAATCCCCCTGCGTCCGGTGCGTGTCGATCGACAGCACCTTCCACTCGACCTTGTACGTTCCCGGAGGCAGGTCCGCCGGGAGGGAGACCTCCAGCACCTTGGCGTCATCCGGATCGGTGCGGGTGTCCTTCTTGTCCACCTCCTTGCCTTCCGAATCGAACACCCGGATCGCGCTGAACGCATGCTCCGGCTGCTGCGTAAACCAGATCTTCACCACCCCCGGCGAACGCCTGACCTCCGCCCCCACCCGCGGCTCCGCCCGATCCAAAAACGCATGCGCCGACGCCATCGCCGGTAACGAGAGTGCCGCCAGCGCGAGACCGATGGCGGATCTGATTCTCCCTCCCTTCTTCGCGTCCATTCGCGTCCATTCGCGGATCGATTCTTTCGTCACACGTGACAACTTGCGGCGGTTCATGAGCGTTCTCCGAAAAGGGGGTGGCCGAACGTGCGGGGGAAAATGTCATCGATGTAGATCCACATCTGGATCGTGACGCCGACATGGGCGCCGCTCGCGCGGTTGATGGGGATGTTCGCCTCGGCGCCGATTTGGAACCAATCGGTTTCGTAGAGCACGCCGGGGTTGATCGTGCCGGTGGTGATTCCGCGGCCGGGCTGCCGGTTCACCTGCGTCGACATCGCGAACTCGACCAGCGGGATCATGTTCTTGAACGGTTCGACCAGGCCGACGTCCTTCACGTTCTGCTGCAAGTATTGCAGGCTGTATTGAATGGCGAAGCCCCATTCGAACGCGTTGGGGGCGGCGGTGCGGAGCGGGAATGTGTAGTCGAGCGTACCGGTGACCGCGAACGGGCGCAGGCCGGCAAGCGTATCGGGCAGGTCGCCAAAACCTTTGCCGAAGTAGAGCTTGGGGGCGAGGGTGGTGAAGTTGTCGACGCCCAGCTTCTGGCTGCCGGTAGAGCCGAAATCGGTTTCGAGGCCGAAGGAGACGATCGCCTCGTGTTCGGCGTTTTCCCAAAGCTCGTACTTCGCGGTGAACGTCAGATTGCTCCAGCCGTACACCGCCGGATGATCGTAGGCCTTGGTGTAGATGAAGCTGTTGGAGACGCCCAGTGCCAGCCGCGGGAGGATCTCCTTGTCGAACTCGAACCCGGCGTCCAGCTCGTGCGTCGCCAGGCCGCTGTCGTCCGTGGGGTTCTTCACGTAACTGACGGTCGGGAACGCCAGCTCGTCGACCGCGAACGGGTCGTCAGTCGAGATTGTCGGCGGGAAGAACCGAGCGCCGAGAATGCCGTGCGCGCGGGCCGCGGCGCAGGCGAAAAGCAATGCAAACATCGCGGCCCCGATGGGTGCGCGAGCGCGGATCGAAGACATTGAAGGTTTCCTTCCAGGCGGCCGCGTCGGGGCGGCCGGATACGTGCCGATTGCGAGAGGAATTCCGCGCGAGGGATTTAGTCGTCGATCGATGACATCGACGGGAGCAGGGCGCATCTTTCCCGCCCTCCCCCAGCAGAGGGGTCAATGCGGGGTGTTTTGCGCATGGGAAGCCGTGCAGGCAATCGTCCGATCGCGCGGACCATTCAGGCGAGTTGGAACGAACCAGCTGGCGGCGCCCGGCCGTCATAGGAAGGAATCAGCGGAAGGCTCGGCCGCTCCGCGGCGACCGGAGGCTTTGAAATCTCGAGCAGCCGATGCGCCGGCGGCGACCATTCGACCGCCGGTGGCGTCGACAGCATCGCCGCGAAGTAGCAGATCGCGCAATGGGCGACCGGGTCTTTCGAGGTGGGGGCCGCCGGTTTCGCAGGCGTCTCGTCTGCCATGTCCGGACAGCACGCGTCCGGCTGCGGGGCCGTGACTTTGCAGGCCGCGCACTCTTCCCCGGGCAGCGCCACCGCGCCGCGCCGGTGGCCCGGCACGATCGCGTTCAGCCACACCGTCTGAAACAGCAGCACGGCCACCCGCAACAAGCGGGATCGGAGGATGGAGAGGGATCCGCTCACTGGCAAAAGACCGGACGCAATTTGCCTATATGCAGGACAAGATGGGGTGCCTTTACCAACGAGCAAAGATGTTACCACGTCGCCCGCCGTGTGGAAAGTCGCATGTCGGGCGAGCGGCTCAGCCGTCGAAGCGTTGGCAGTGGCGGCATATGCCAATCGCGTCGAAGGGTTTCGCGTTCTTGATGCTGCGGAACGCCGCTATACTCGCCCCCATGATCGGCCGAAGACCCTGCTCAGGGGAGACTTTCTCGCAAGAGTCCTTGGAGAACCGGGTGCTGTTCAGCGGGTTTGAGGCCCACGTCAGTTTCCAGCCCGCCAATGTGCCGGCGCCCGCCGGCTATGTTGCAGACAGCGGCGCGCTTTACGGCGACCAGGGCAATGGATTCAGCTATGGTTGGAACGGCGGCAAGCTGCCGGCGGTGACGCGCACGCGGCACGCCGCCAAGCCAGCCCGGAACGGCCCGGATGGCCGATACGATTCATTCGCCCTGCTCAACCCCAAAGGCCGGGGCAGCCAGTGGCAGATCGCCGTGCCCGATGGGCAATACACCGTTCATCTCGTCGCCGGCAGCCCGATCGTCTTCCCGGCGCTCTACCGCGTGGACGTCGATGGAAGCCTGGTCCTCGACGGCCGTGCAACGATGAAGAACCAGTGGGTGGAGGCGACGTCGACGCTCACCATTACAAACGGAATGCTTACCGTCACCGCCCCGCAGGGGACGATCGACCGGCTCGATTACATCGACATCACCGCCATCGTCACCTCGCCCGTGCCCCCGGCGCCGCCGTCACCTCCGGTTCCGCCGTCGCCCCCCGCGCCGCTGTCGCTGACATGGACGCAAGTGACTGATTCCCCGACGCCGCGGCTTGAGGCCAGCGCCGTCACCGTCGGCAACCTGCTTTACGTGTTCGGCGGATACGGGACCGACTCGCCCAATTACCTAGCAACGAAAGAGACCGATTCCTACGACCCCGCTACCGACACGTGGGCGCGCCTGGCCGACATGCCCGAGGGGCTGACGCACATGGGGGCGGCGACTGACGGGC
>DASXMX010000166.1:0-2372 GCA_036495445.1 Tepidisphaeraceae bacterium | reverse complement strand
GACGTTCACCGGCACGTTGGATCGCGTCAACGCGGCGTTGGACGGGCTCACGTTCGCGCCCGAAGCCAATTACGCGGGCAGCGCCTCGGTTCTCGTCTCGGTCGATGACCTGGGCAACACGGGGCTGGGCGGCCCGCAGATTGTGAATGCGCGAGTGCCGATCACGGTAACGGGAAATCCTGCTCCCAACACGCCTGCCGATCAGGGTGCCCAAATAGGAGCGGGCGCGCCGACGACGCCTCCGCCAACACCGCCGATCGTCGGCCAGCCACCGCCCGGCGGGACGAGCGTGCCGCCACCTCCCGAACCGTTGACGGGCAAAGTGCCGTTGCCCGTCACGCTCGCAGCGCCACCCGACACGGGCTCAACGATTCCCTCCGATGCGCCGATGCCGCCCCTCGTTGAGGCTTCGGAAGCGAGTGGGCGCGACGTTCTGGAGACGTCGGGCGGCGCAACCTCCGCGGAGTCGGGTTCGGGAGGAAGTGATGTCGTCGCATCGTCGCGGCAGATCCAGGCCGTGTTCTATACACCACGGTCGGCGCGCCGCCCGCCGGCAGTGACGTCAAGCGCGATCCAATGGCCAGCCGAACCGGGCTGGGCGCGACAGGTTGTGCTGGCCTCTTGGCGGATCGAATCGTCCTGGCCGAGAGATCGATTGAATGCGGAACCGCTGCAGGCGGCAGGCTTCTTCGCGTTTGCGCGAAATGGGGCGACCCGGGCGATGCGTGCGCACCCGCACGTCTCGTTTGTCGCGTTGAACACTGATCAAAACCGAGAGGCCGACGCGATGGCGGGGGCCGCCGGGCTGTGGCGGGACCTGGACGTGCTGCATCGGCGGGTCACGTCCGATATCCCGGTGCGGGTGTGGGCTGGGACGGCCTCCGTGCTGACGGTCGGCGCTTCGGTCGCATGGTTCCTCTGGATGTCCCGGGCCGGGTCGCTGCTGAGCGGACTGATGTCCGCCGTGCCCGCATGGAGTGTGGTGGACCCGCTCCCGGTCCTCGAGCACCTGGGCCAAACCGGGGCGATGTTGAAGCGGAATGCCGATGACGGAATCGAGAAACTGTTGCGCAATGGCGCCGGGAGTTGAGGGACCGTTTCGTTTAGCCGGCACGCATGCGTGCCGGCTGCACAGGGTCAGCAATCCGCTTCGACCGCGGTGCTGCGACTGATAGACCCGAGGACATGACGATGACGTTCACGCTCGATTCGCTCAAGTCGGCCGCCGATCGGGTGCCGGCGCGCGCGCGGGTCGTGCTCGGGCTCGTCCTCCTGCTCATTGCCACGCTCTTAGCTTGCGTGGCGCTGGGGATCATGCCCAGCGAACGGCGGGCAATCCTGATGGGGCGCTCAAAGTTGTGCGAGGCGGCGGCCGTCCAGTGCTCGGCTTACATCGGCCGGGGCGAGATCCACAAGCTCCACGGCAGTTTCGAACCGATGCTCCGCCGGGACGAGGACGTGATGTCAGCGGGGATTCGTCGGGCGGATGGTGTTGTCGCCCTCGAATTCGGCAATCATTCGGCGAAGTGGTTCGCTGAAGACTCGCACGGGCAGCCGAGTTCACGATTGATCGTTCCGATCTGGGCGGGGTCCAACCGGTGGGGCGAGCTCGAAGTACGCTTCCAACCGGTAGGGAGGACCGGCATAGTCGGCATTTTCATTCAGCCGCAGATCCGATTGATCGGTTTCGTGGCGGCGGTCTGCTTCGCGCTATACCTGGTTTACCTTCGGAAGATGCTCCAGCACCTCGACCCGTCGAAAGTCGTCCCGCCACGGGTGCGTTCGGCGCTCGACACATTGGCCGAGGGGCTGATCGTGCTGGATAACAATCAGCGGATCGTGCTGGCCAATCAGGCGTTCGCGGCTACCGTTGGAAAATCGCCCGAGGAGTTATTGGGGGTCCATGTAAATCGTCTCCCGTGGGAGGTCGGCGACCAACCCGCCACGGGCACGCCACAGCCATGGGAAGCCGCCATCCATGAGAATGCGGCGTCGCGCGGGACGATGAAGCGGCTTCGCGATGCGGACGCGAACCTCCGCACGTTCGCGGTGAATTGCAGCCCGGTGCTGGCCGACGGGGGCAAGTCGCGGGGCGTGCTGGTCAGCTTCGACGACGTTACCCGGCTGGAGCAGAACGAGGTCGAGCTCCGCAAGAGCAAGGAGGAGGCGGAGCAGGCGAACCGGGCGAAGAGCGATTTTCTGGCTCGGATGAGTCACGAGATCCGCACGCCGATGAACGCGATCCTGGGCTTCGCCGACATCCTTCGCCGCGGGTACGACCAAGACGAAGCGGAACGCCGCGAATATCTCGAAACGATCCATTCCAGCGGGCAACATCTGCTGGAACTGATCAACGACATCCTCGACCTGTC
>DASXMX010000165.1:0-6669 GCA_036495445.1 Tepidisphaeraceae bacterium | reverse complement strand
GGGTGGCATGGGCATGTACACATGCCCGTGTCTTCCAGCAGATGCAGCACGGGCATGAGTACATGCCCATGCCACCCCGAAACTTGTCGTTCGAGACTCCCGCTTTTTCTCGTCCGCGCGTAGAATCCCGCCCCATGAACCGACGCATTTCTCTCGGCCTGGCGGCGCTTGTTCTGTTTCTCATCACCTCCCTCTGCCCGGCGGCCACCCAACGTTGGACGGCCGATCAGGCCAACGACTGGTACAAGAACCAGCCGTGGCTCGTCGGGAGCAACTTCATCCCAAGCACCGCGATCAACGAGTTGGAGATGTGGCAGGCGGACACGTTCGACCTGCCGACGATCGACAAGGAACTCGGCTGGGCCGAGCGGCTCGGGTTCAACACGGTTCGCGTCTTCCTGCACAACCTGCCTTGGAAGCAGGACGCCGTCGGGTTCGTGGATCGGATCGACCAGTTCCTCCGCGTGGCCGACACGCATCACATCAAGGTGATGTTTGTCCTGTTCGACGCCTGCTGGGACCCGTACCCAAAGCTCGGCAAGCAGCATGAGCCGCGGCAGGGGGTGCACAATTCCGGCTGGGTGCAGGCGCCGGGCCGCGAATACCTGGAGGACCGCTCGCGGTGGGGCGAGCTGGAAGCCTACGCGGGCGGCGTCGTCCGGCGGTTCAAGGACGACCCGCGAATCGTCGCCTGGGACGTCTTCAACGAGCCGGACAATACGAACGACAGCTCGTACGGCAAGGAGGAGCCGAAGAACAAACCCGCGATCGTCCAGCAATTGTTGAAGGAAGTCTTCCAATGGTGCCGCTACGCGGACCCGAGCCAGCCGCTGACCAGCGGCGTCTGGCGGGGGACGTGGGGCGACCCGCAGAAGCTTTCTCCGATGGAACGCCTGCAGCTTGGCGAGTCCGACGTGATCTCGTTCCACTGCTACGCGAAGCTGCCGACGATGAAGGAGGCCGTCGAGAACCTCCGGCGGTATAACCGGCCGCTCTTCTGCACCGAGTACATGGCCCGCCCGATGGGCAGCACGTTCGAGACGATCCTGCCGTTCCTCAAGGAACAAAAGGTCGCCGCCTACAACTGGGGCTTCGTCGCCGGCAAGACGAACACGATCTACCCGTGGGACTCCTGGCAGCACTCGTATGAGACGGAGCCGCAAGTCTGGTTCCACGACATCTTCCGCGCAGACGGGACGCCGTACAGCCCGCAGGAAGTTCAGACCATCAAGGCGATCACCGGAAAGGGACAGACCTGACCGGTCCGTTCGCCGCGCGAAACTTCCGGGGTCGGCTCTGTCCTATCGAAACGTTCCATATCGCCGCACCCATGAGAGGAATGACGGATGGCGATTCACAACGACTTCCCCAGCGACCCCCACGCGATCCTTGATCCCGCCGGCAATGCAGGGGTCGTCATCTAAAACTTGCCAGTCATATTGACGTGTTGCGCATCGTTAAATTGGGTAATTTACCTATATCCTTATTCGGTATAAATGGTTGGGCGCGATAGTGCTCGAGAATTCGCGCCACAAAGCGCCACAAAAACAGGCTTTTCCGGTTTGAGGCGCGGGCATGAATGATCGCCCCCGCAGCGGCGGGTTGGAAGCCTCGGCGGGCGGGGGGTAGGATCCGCCGGTCGGGGTGGCAGCCCGGTTCCGGTTTTCGACGGAGTAATGACCATGCCCCTCTCGCCCCTGGCCGGCAAGCCGGCGCCTTCGAGTCTGCTGATCGACGTAAAGCGGCTCCTGAGCGACTACCACGAGCGCAAGCCGGACCTGTCCGACCCACAGCAGCGGGTGAGCTTCGGGACCAGCGGGCATCGCGGCACGCCGTTCGATGGGTCGTTCACTGAGGCGCACATCCTGGCGATCACGCAGGCGATCTGCGAGTACCGCGGGAGCAAGGGGATCGACGGCCCGCTTTACATGGGGATGGATACGCACGCCGCCTCGGCCCCGGCGCAGCGCACGGCGCTGGAGGTGCTGGCGGCCAACGGGGTGGAGACGGTCATCCAGCAGGGGGACGGCTTCACGCCGACCCCGGTCATCTCGCACGCGATCCTGAGGCATAACCGCGGGCGAAAATCGAACCTGGCGGACGGGATCGTGATCACCCCCTCGCACAACCCGCCGCGGGACGGCGGGTTCAAGTACAACCCGACCAACGGCGGGCCCGCCGACATCGACATCACCGGCTGGGTGCAGGACCGCGCCAACGCCCTGCTCAGGGACGACGACCGCGACGTGAAGCGGATGCCGTACGATCGAGCGCTCAAGGCCGCGACAACCTACCTCCGCGACCTGGTCAACCCGTACGTGGACGACCTGAAGAACGTGATCGATATGGCGGCCATCCGCGACGCCAAGGTGCGGATCGGCGTTGATCCGCTCGGCGGGTCGAGCGTCGCGTACTGGGAGCCGATCGCGCAGCTCTATGGGCTCAACCTGACCGTCGTTAACAAGACCGTTGACCCCACTTTTTCCTTCATGACCGTCGATCACGACGGGCAGATTCGCATGGATTGCTCCAGCCCTTATGCGGCGGCGAAGTTGATCGCGATGAAGGACAAGTACCAGGTCGCCTTCGGTAACGATCCGGATGCCGACCGCCACGGCATCGTCACGCCCTCGGCGGGGTTGTTGAATCCGAACCACTATCTGGCCGTCGCCGTGCGATACCTCTTCACGCACCGGCCCAACTGGAAGTCGACCGCCGGTGTCGGCAAGACGCTGGTGAGCAGCGGCATCATCGATCGGGTTGCCGCGTCGCTCGGGCGAAAAGTCGTCGAGGTGCCGGTCGGGTTCAAATGGTTTGTGGACGGATTGTTTGATGGATCGCTGGGCTTCGGGGGCGAGGAGAGCGCGGGAGCGAGCTTCCTGCGGCAGGACGGCGGCGTCTGGACGACCGACAAGGACGGCATCATCCTCGGCCTGCTCGCCGCCGAGCTGACCGCCCGAACTGGCAAAGACCCCGGCGAGCATTTCCGCGAGATCGCCGCCCAGTTCGGCACGCCTTACTACACCCGCTCCGACGAGCCGGCCACGCCGGCCCAGAAGAACGTGCTGAAGAAACTCTCCCCGGAACAGGTGGCGGAAACGGAACTGGCCGGCGAGCCGATCACCGCCAAGCTGACCAAGGCCCCGGGCAACGGCGCCCCGATCGGCGGCCTCAAGGTCGTCGCCCAAAACGGCTGGTTCGCCGCCCGACCCTCCGGCACCGAAAACGTCTACAAGATCTACGCGGAAAGCTTCAAGAGCGACGCGCACCTCGCCCAGATCATGTCCGAGGCCCGGGCGATCGTGAGCAGGGCGCTCGCGAGCGCGACGCCCTGAGGGGGGCACTGCGATTGGGATGGTTCCGCCGCTTGCGGCTTCGCGAACCAAGGGCCGTTCTCCGGAGGGAACCTCCCGACGGACGGCCCTCCGTTCGCGAAGCCGCAAGCGGCGGTCAATCACCGGTTCGAGCTGATTCGGCTCAAAAACAAGTCCACCGTGGTTGGAAGGATCAATTCACTTCGAACCACGATGGACTTCCGTTCTCGGGTATTCAGGACAACTTACCCCGCCTTGGCCTCTTCCTTCCGCGCGCTGCCGTTGCGGCGGGCGTCGACGTCGGGGTTTGCCTTGATCATCGGCCGGGGACGAATAATTGGCCGGTTGCTCGCGGCAACCGCAGCCGCCTGCGTGGCGGCCAGCGCCTCTTCAGGCCGCATGATGATCGTCAGCCGCGGCATGTCCGGGATTTCGCCGGTCGCCTGGCCGTCTTCCTTGTCGGCGCCGGCTCCGAGGGCCGCCATCAGCGTGCCGACCGTCTTGCTGGTCTTCGTCGTCGCGTTGATCTGGTCCTCGACCGCCTTGGTGACCGCCAGCACCAGCTTCGGCAGCAGGGGGAAGCTGGCGAGCTTTTCGCTGCGGTCGCATTCGGTCCAGGCACGGCTCACGAACCGGCAATCGCCGTCGGTGTTTACCAGGGCGACGCGGAACTTGCCGTCGACCCGGCCGTACCGCAAAAGCTGGATCGCGATCCCCTTATCGTTATAGGAAACAGGCACTTCCGCCTGGATCGCCACCTGGCACTCGTAGGCCAGGAAGTGCTCGATCTGAAGGACGACGCGCTGCGCCTGGTCGACCGCGCTGTTGAGCTTGGGCGACAAGGCGCGAAGCTTGGCCACTGCCAGTTGAAGGTCTTCCATTGCGACTACTCTCCCTGAAGGCCCCTGTCCCACAGCGGCGAAGCCAGACCGCCACACCCGGGGCCGTACGGCGATGGTGCGACTCACGATAGTTATGGAATAGGTTCCGGAATTAGTCAATCCACTCTTTTTGCCGCATCAGGAAAGTTTTTTGTCTCAAAATTGCGGGCATCGGTCGGCCTCATTTAGCCGGCTTTCTATCGGACTTTTCCCCCGCCCGACGTCGTGTGCGATAAAGATTGAGCACCAGATATGCCACGATCAGGACGTTCGCGACAAGCAGGGCGATCCGCTTCACGTGCGGTTCCCGCACGACCTCATACACCTCCAGCGGCAGCAACAGCGACGTGGAGATCACCGTCATGTATTCCGCCCACCGCTGGCGGAGCAGCAACCCGCCGCCCTCGACGAGGAACAAGGCTCCATAAATAAAGGTGCCGACGCTCAGTTCCCGCAGCGTGTGCGGGCTCAGCCCGGTCACCTTGGCGATCAGCGTGTGCAGGTAATGGCTCTGCGGATCGATCCGAACCGCCCGCGCCCATTTGATCAGGATCTCCCCCGCGTCCCGGTTCACCAGGTGATGCACCCCGAACCCGATCGCGACGAGCAACGCCCCCTTCAGGAGCTTGAACGCCCCGATCAGCATGAGCATGCCGCGGGATTCGGATTTAGGCTCGGCCATCGTGGGGTAATCCTACCGTGGAGCCGGGGTGATGTCCCTGCCTTGCCAAGATCCTCACAGCTTCCGCAGTTTCACACGATCGGAACGCAAACCAATCCAATCCGGCCACTTTTTCAATCCATCGCATTATCGGACGTGGTAATCTCGCAGCATCTTCTTCCACAGGGAGTGTTGCGATGTTTCGACCCGCCCTCGCGTTGTGCCTTCTCGTGATCCTCACGTCCGCGGCGTCGGCCGCGATCGTCTTTGAGCCGGTCCAGTACCAATACCGCGACCCCTACGGGAACGCCCCCGCGTTCTACTACGGCGGGTCCGACCCCGCCGTCTTCCAGTGGGGGGCCAACGTCCAGCAGCGGTTCAATATGGGCCCCGGCTACCCGTTTATCACCACCAGCTTCTCCCGTGAAGGCCGGTTCGCCTACAACGTGTTGAACAACAAGATGCTCAACCTCTTCCCGCACACCTATACCGACCTGCTGCCACCCGGGATGAACGCCTACGTCCACGGCTACTCGATCTCGGACGCCCGTAACACGGCATACGCGAACGTGCCGCTCTACTTCCGCAAGCGCGACCTGCTCGCCTCGGCCGAGCTGACGCCGGATGGCCACCTGGTCGTCCCCGCCCAAGCCCCGGGCACGATCGAAATCAAGCCCTACCACGGCCCGCCGACCACCCAACCGTCCACCGCGCCCACGACCACCCCCTCCCCCATCCTGATCATCCCCAAGAGCCTCCTGAACAAGCCCTTGAACGCGCAGCCAAAAACCGTCGCCATGGCGAAGTAAGCCGGACAGTCCTGAGTCCTGAGTGGGGTGCCACTCAAGACTCACCACTCAGGACTCAGGACTTCTTCCTCCCCCTCGATATGTTTCCGCCCCGAGCGGCGGCACGCCCCGTGCCGCCGCTCATCGACTTGGGTCGCTGCATCGATTCCCCGATCCGGACGATAAAGGAACCGTCACGCGTGCCGGCCGTCGGCACTTCGGGTAACGTGTTGTTCCGTATGACCGGGAAAACCGTGATGAAGTTCCTTGCCGCCACGGCCACAATGGGCGTGTTGTCGATGGGCCTGACGCTCTGGGCCCAAACCGCGCCATCGTCCCAGCAGCAGCAGCAGCAGCAGCAGCAGCCGACCACCCAACCATCGACGACCACCAGCCCCGACGGCCCGCTCAAGTCGCAGTCGGCCGACCAGGTCTTGGGCCAGATGCTCAAGCCGGCGAGCAACCCCTCGCGCCCGCTCGAGCCGGTCCCCGAAAAGGCCCCGGCCGATAAGAGCAGCGGCCCCGGGGCCGTCAGCCCCGGCGCGCCCCGGGTCAACGTCCTCCGCGAGGGCACCTACCTCTTCGACCGCACCGCCCGGCTCACCAAGACCACCAAGGGCGAGTCCGAACTCACCTTCGAGTCCGACGGCAAGGCCCTGCGCGACCCGCCGATGATCATCGTCCCCAATCTCAAGCTCCAGCAGATGGAGGACCAGGTCAGCGCCGCCAACCGCGACCTCAAGTTCCACGTCACCGGCATGGTCACCGAATACCGCGGCCGCAACTACATCCTCCTCGAACGCGCCGTCGCCCTCGATCCCAACCTCCAGTTCTAGCCCCGTCGCAATCCCATCCCCACACCGCCCCGGCCCGCCGCCCCCGGTTTTCCGCACGGCCTTACAATTCTGGCCCACTCCCGCCGCCGGTGCCCAGCCCGTACTGGATCTGGAACACGCCGGCCTCGTTGCCGTCCGCGAGGCCGTCCCACAGGGTGGCCCCGGTGGCCCAGTTGTGGGTGTTGCTGG
>DASXMX010000164.1:0-8664 GCA_036495445.1 Tepidisphaeraceae bacterium | reverse complement strand
CGTCCCTTCGTTCGCGAAGCCGCAAGCGGTCAATCCTCGACTTCCAAACTGATATCCAGCGCCGGCGCCGAGTGCGTGATCGCCCCCACCGAGATTCGCTCGACGCCCGTGGACGCGATCGACCGCACCGTCTCCAGCGTCACGCCCCCGGACGCTTCCAGCTCGACCACGCCCTTCTTTCCTGCCCGATCCCGCGCCTGCACGGCCTGCTCCATCTTCGGGCAGTCCATGTTGTCCAGCAGGATGACGTCCACCCCCTCCACCTTCAGCACCTCTCTAAGCTGCTCGAGCGTATCCACCTCGATCTCCACGAGGCGCGATGCGTCTTCCGACCGGCACTTGCTGACGACGTTGGTGAGGTAATTGACCAGATCCTTCGGCGGCACCGCCGCGACGTGGTTATCCTTCACCAGAAGCCCGTCATACAGGCCGATCCGATGGTTGTGCCCCCCGCCGGCGACGACCGCGTACTTGTCGAGCAGGCGGAATCCCGGGATCGTCTTGCGGGTGTCGTAAATCTTCGCACCCGTCCCCGCGATGCGGCGGACGTACCGCTGCGTCTGCGTCGCGACGCCGCTCATCCGCTGCAGGAAGTTCAGGATGACCCGCTCGGCCGAGAGCAGCGACCGCATCGGGCCGCGGATCCGCAAGAGCGGCGTCGTCTTCGCGTCGCTGAACCGGCCTTCGATGACCTCCATGTGGAACCCGGGGATCAGTTCAACCCGGAGCCGCTCGTCGTACGCCCGGCAGATCATCTCGACGATCGGCAGCCCGCAGGCAATGCCGACCTCCTTTTGGATCAGCGTCCCAACGCCGACCTTTTCCTCCGGCACCATGAGCCGGCTGGTCACGTCGTCACCGCCGAGGTCTTCCCGCTTCGCAAGTTGGATCAGTTCGCGCAGGTCTTCGTAAGACGGAAAGGCGTTCATTCTCTCGCTCCGATCATCGATACGACGGGATCATTCATTCAGCTTACCGCGCCACATGCCGCTTGCCGCCCCGGCCCTTGTTCTTGGGCTGCCAGATCTTCTGGGCTTCGCCGTCATCTGAGGCCACCTGGGAACCGCTCTTGATCGTGGGCGCACCGCTGATCTCGTTGATCTTGTCGCGCAACTGGGCGGCCCGCTCGAATTCCAAGTTCCGGGCGGCTTCGAGCATCTCCTCTTCCAAGAGACGAATCAGTTCGGTCTGATCCAACTCCTGCTCGCCGGCACGGATCGCCTCCTGGGCGGCCTTGCGGGCGCGGACCTCTGATTCGATGCTGGTGCGGATCGCCTTCTTCACCGTCTGCGGCGTGACGCCGTGATCGGCGTTGTACTTGAGCTGGATCTCCCGGCGGCGGGCGGTTTCGTCGATCGCCTTTTGCATCGCGGGCGTCACGCTGTCGGCATAGAGCACGACCTTCGCGTTCACGTTCCGGGCGGCCCGGCCGATCATCTGGATGATCGACGTCTCGCTCCGCAGGAACCCGGCTTTGTCGGCATCGAGGATCGTCACCAGCGAGACTTCCGGCAGGTCGAGGCCTTCGCGGAGCAGGTTGACGCCGACCAGCACGTCAAAGTCCCCCTGCCGCAGGTCCTTGAGGATCTCCACGCGCTCCAGCGTCTGGATCTCGCTGTGCAGATATCGTCCGCGGAACCCGGCCTCCTGGATGTACGCGCTCAGGTCCTCGGCCAGCCGCTTGGTGAGCGTCGTCACCAGCACGCGCTCCCCGGCATCGACGCGTTCCTTGATCGCGGCCAGCAGGTGCGGCACCTGGCCTTGGGCGGGGCGAACCTCGATGACCGGATCGATCAGCCCGGTCGGGCGGATCACCTGCTCGACGACTTCGCCGCCCGTCTTTTCCAGTTCGATCTTTCCCGGCGTCGCCGAGACGAAGATCACCTCGTTCCACATCTGCTCGAATTCCTCGTACTTCAGCGGCCGGTTGTCCAGCGCGCTGGGGAGCCGGAACCCGTGCTCGACGAGCACTTCCTTCCGCTGGCGGTCGCCGTTGTACATCGCCTTGAGCTGCGGCAGCGTCACGTGCGACTCGTCGATGATGAGCAGGTAGTCCTTCGGGAAATAATCGATCAGCGTGTAGGGCTTTTCGCCGGGGTTGCGTCCGTCGAGGTGGCGGCTGTAGTTCTCGATGCCGGGGCAGACGCCCACCTCCAGCAGCATCTCCAGGTCGTACTTGGTGCGTGCCAGCAGCCGCTGAGCCTCGAGCAATTTGCCTTGGCCGCGGAGCGTCATCACGCGAAGGTCGAGCTCCGCCTTGATCGACTCGACCGCGGCCTGCACGCGGTCCTCGGGCATGACGTAGTGTACGGCCGGGTAGATGAAGACCTGCTCCTCCGACTTGAGCAGTTCGCCGGTGAGCGGGTTGATCGCGTCGATGTTGGTGATCTCGTCGCCGAAGAACTCGATCCGGTAGGCGAACTCCTCGTAAGACGGGTGAAGCTCGACGACGTCGCCGCGGACGCGGAACGTGCCGCGCTTGAAGTCGATGTCGTTCCGGGCGTACTGCAGGTCAACCAGTTTCCGCAGCATCTCGTCCCGGTCCGTCTCGGCGCCCTTGCGGATCGGCAGCACGCTGCGCTTGTAATCGATCGGCGAGCCGAGGCCGAAGATGCAGCTCACGGAGGCGACGATCAGCACGTCGTTCCGGCTGACGAGGTTGCTGGTGGCCGCCAGTCGCAACCGGTCCAGGTCGTCGTTCCGGCTGGCGTCCTTCTCGATGTAAATGTCCCGCTGCGGGATGTACGCCTCGGGCTGGTAGTAGTCGTAATAACTGACGAAGTATCCGACGGCGTTGTGCGGGAAGAGCTCCTTGAACTCCTCGTAGAGCTGGGCCGCGAGCGTCTTGTTATGGCTGATGACCAGGGTCGGCTTGTTCACGCGCGCGACGGTATTGGCCATCGTGAAGGTCTTGCCCGACCCGGTGACGCCCATCAGCGTCTGGAACTTCCGATGTTCCCGCACCCCCGCCGCCAGCTTGTCGATCGCCTGGGGCTGATCGCCCTGCGGCTGGAACGGGCTCACCACCTTGAAATCGCTCACGTCAACTCCTGGCCGAAAGGATCGAGGGCTCCCGCGGACGCCCGGAGATTATACGTCCGCCGGACGCGCCGCGATCGACTTTCGCCTACGGCCGAGCGGCTGGAAGGTCTGATGGAAAGATGAGGTAAGGGCGGAGGTTCTCAATCGTCGCTTCGCCGATTCCCCGGATCCGCAGCAGGTCGGTCGGGCTCCGGAACACGATCGCCGTGGGATCGGCGGCGCGCGCCCGCTCGCGAAACGCGACGATATCCTTCGCTCGCTTGGGCCCGAGCGTCGGGATCGCGGACAGCGTCTGCCAGTCGGCCGTGTTGGGATCGATACGCGACGCCAACTCCCCCGCCCGGCTGCCCTCCGGCGGCTGCGGATCGGGAACGTGAGAACGATCGAGGACGAATCGAATGGAGAGGAACAGGAGCAGCACCGTCAGCAGCGACAGCAGCGCGCGCCGCTGTGGAAGCGACCAGCCGAATTCGTGGAGTTTTCCGTCGCGATTGCCGCTCATCGCCTGTGCCGCGGCGCGTTGCGCCGATCAATGCCTTGACGGTTTATGGGTGGAAGGGCGAGGCTCCTGCCGAGCCGCGTCGTTCGGATCGACTGCGGCTCGGCAGGAGCCTCGCCCTCCCCTTTTGAGCCAAGCCCGTCGGTTTCAGACTACTTTTTGGCCGAGGCCTTGAACCGTTCGCGCATCTGCTGAAGCTTGGTGAAGGCCGGCTTGGGCTGGAGCACGTCGTCGAGCAGTCCACCGGCCGGCAGCGTTTGCCGCAGGTCCGCCAGATTGGACCAGGCAACCGCTTCCACAAACGGCTTGCCAAGGGCCGTCTGATACACCGCCTCCATCCACTCGGCCTGAAGCTGCGGGTCCCAGGGCCGTCGCCACCGCCCGCCGAGGCTCGGGTCCAATTTGCCTTCGGAGAGGTCGGACGGATCCGGCGACGATCGCGCCGGGCAGCCGACCGCGGTAAGGAAGACCGGCCGGCCCAGCGTGCTGAACTTGTCCAGCAGGCTGCTGAATTGGAACAGGTCCCGCATGAACATGCCCGGCTCGGGCACGCCCATCTCCAGTTCCAACGCGAACGCCTCGAAGTTGATCCCCGACTGGGCCAGCATTTCCGCATACAGCATCGGCGGAACCGCCGTCCGATGGTGGGCGTGGTACTCGCCGAACGGGTGGGTGATCGTCACCATCGTCCGGGCGCTGGGGATCAGCGTCTTGATCTGCTGCACCAGCATTCGCGTCAGTTCGACGATCTGCTCGAAGGTCAGCGTGAAGGCGGCGTTCGTCTGCAGGGCCGCGGCCACGTTCCACGCCGAGATCGCCCGGCGGTAGCGGGTGACGATCTTCTGGACGTACTCGTAGGTCAGCTCGCGGAGCATGTCGAAGTCATGCTCCCAAATGACCATCCAGTCCGGCACGTGCTGCTGATCGAGCCGGATCAGCGGGCCGGCAATCGTCGGCACCCGTCGGCGGCTCAGGAACTCCACCCATTCGTCCAGCGGCTGCGTCTCGAACGTGTGCTCCTGCGGTTGAATCCGCTTCCACGAGATCGGCAGCACCACGTAATCAAACTGGCTGGCGGCGATTTCCTTGTACCGCTCGTTCTGCACCGACGAATCGACCCGGCAGCCGAAGACGTGCTTCACAAACTGGTTGGCCGTCCGCCGGCGGTTCAGGAACCATTCGCTATGGAACTGCGACAGTTCCTCGGACAGGTCCAGGGCGACAGCCAACGATTGGTCCGCCAGGCGTGCCGCTTCGGCGCCATCGGCAAGTTGGCCAAGGGAATCCGCGAAGAGCATCTGGGCGTCGTGGAACTGGCTGCTGAACCGCTCGGCCTTGGGAACATCGAACAGGTTCCAGTCCTCCTGCTTCTGCATGATCTTCATCAGCCGGGCCCGGGCCAGTTCGACGTTCAGGTTGTAGGGCCGCTCCCGCGGCGGCAGGCGCGTGGTCTCCAGGTGAAACGCCCCCAACGGGCCGCAGTCCCATAGCAGCGCGACGCCGGTCGCGTGATCGTCCTTGCGGTTGACGGTGAGCAGCCCGTCGCGGAAGGAAACCTCGGCGGGAATCGGCACGCTCTCGGGGCCCATTGCCACGACGCCCACCGGGTCGAAGTGGCTCAAGCGGCTGCCGTCGCGATAAATCTCAAACTTGATGGCCATACAAGGGTGTCGCTTCGCTCCACGCCCGAGGACGGGCGGACGGGACGTGCCGCGCGTCCGGCCGGCGCATCTTAACAGAGTTGCGCGCCGGTACAAACGGCCGCTTGCCGGCGCCGCGAACCGGAGCGGCTCTCGATTCGCGAAGCCGACAAGCGGCGACGTCCGGGTCTCTTTTACTTTTCTGCGGACTCCTCTTACTGTCAGATCGTATGTCCACCGCCCTGCTGCAGACCACGCTCCCGTTTCCCGTGCGGCGCGGGAAGGTGCGCGACGTGTACGACCTGGGGGACGCGCTGCTGATCGTTGCCACTGATCGCATCAGCGCATTCGATTGCGTCATGCCGAACGGCATCCCGGACAAGGGGCGGATCCTCACCGCGCTGAGCCTCTTCTGGTTCGAAAAGCTCCGCCAGTTCGACATCCCGATCCACGTGATCGCGTCCGATGTTTCGTCCTATCCCGAGGCCGTTCGCCCCTATGCGGATCAACTCGAGGGCCGCTCGATGCTGGTACGGAAGGCGGCGGTCGTGCCGATCGAATGCGTCGCCCGTGGATACCTGGCCGGCTCGGGGTGGAAGGAATACCAGCAATCGCAAACCGTCTGCGGCATCAAGCTGCCGCCGGGCCTGCGGCAATGCGACAAGCTCCCGGAGCCGATCTTCACCCCGGCGACGAAGGAAGCGTCGGGGCACGACATCAACATCAGCTTCGACGAGGCCGCCGCCCGCATCGGACGCGGGCTTGCCGAGCGGCTCCGCGACCTGACCCTCCGCATCTACGGCTGGGCCGCCAATTACGCCCTGCATCATGGCGTCATCATTGCCGACACGAAGTTCGAGTTCGGCACGCTGCCGGACGGGACGATCCTGCTGATCGACGAGGTCCTGACCCCCGACAGCAGCCGGTTCTGGCCCGCCAACCGGTACGAGCCGGGGCACGACCAGCCCAGCTTCGACAAGCAGTTTGTGCGGAACTGGCTCGAATCCCAGCCGTGGGACAAGCGGCCCCCCGCGCCCGCCCTGCCGCCCGACGTCGTGGCCGGCACGCGGCAGCGATACATCGAAGCATACGAACTGCTCACCGGCAATCGCTGGACGGGTCAGAGTACATAATTGAGCCGCGCCTCCAAGCGGACAATCCCCGCGTTTTTTGCTACGATTTCTGGACTATGGGTTTGTTGAGCTACCGCACGGCGGGTGAATCTCACGGGAAGGCGTTGATCTCGCTGGTCGAAGGGATGCCCGCGGGCGTTCCGTTAGTCAAGGACTTCATCGACGGCGAACTGCGCCGCCGCCAGGGCGGCTATGGCCGCGGGGGGCGGCAGAAGATCGAGACCGACCACGTCGAGTTCCTGACCGGCGTGCGAATGGGCAGGACGATCGCCTCGCCGATCACGATGCTCATCCCCAACAAGGACTTTCGGCTCGACGACCCCGCCGCCACCCCCCCACTGCATCGCCCCCGGCCCGGCCACGCGGATCTGGCCGGCAGCGTCAAATGGTTGACGACCGACTGCCGCGAGACGCTCGAGCGGGCATCGGCGCGCGAGACCGCCGCCCGCGTCGCGGCCGGCGCGCTGGCCCGGTGCCTGCTGCGCCAGTTCGACATCGAGGTCTTCGGTTTCGTCCGCACCGTCGGGCCGGCCACGTCCAACATCGATGTCACGCCCGAGAACTGGCGAGACCTGCTGAAGGCCCGCGACGAGTCGGATCTGTACTGCCCGGACCCGATAGCCAGCGACGGGATGCGGCAATTCATCAACGAACAGAAGATGGCCAAGGACACGGCCGGCGGAATCGTCGAGGCACACGTCTTCGGGTGCCCGATCGGGCTCGGCTCGTGCATGACGTGGGATGGCCGGCTCGACTCCCGCATCGCGGCGGCCGTGGTGGCGATCCAGGCGTTCAAGGGCGTCGAGTTCGGCCTCGGGTTCGAAACCGCCCGGCGCCCCGGGTCGCAGGTGCATGACGAGATCGGCTTTGATCCGGCCGGGAAACAGACGCCTGCCCTGGGCTTCACCCGCGGGACGAATAACGCCGGCGGCCTTGAAGGGGGAATGACCAACGGCAAGCCCGTCGTCGTCCGCGGCGCAATGAAGCCGATCAGCACCCTTGGCAAGCCACTTAAGAGCGTCAACCTCAACACCAAAGAGTCCGCCGAGGCGGGGTGGGAGCGGTCGGACGTCTCGGCGATCAGCGCGGCATCCGTGATCATGGAAAACGTCGTCGCGTTCGAGATCGCCCGGGCCCTCCTCGAAAAGTTCGCGGGCGACTCGCTGGCCGAAACCAAGGCGAACTACGACAACTTCCTGGTCACCGCCCGGCGCCTGCCGCTTTGAGCCGAAACACGCACCGGTTGTTCGCATGGGAGGGCGAGGCTCCTGCCGAGCCGAGGGTTGCGGGTAAGCCTCGGCTCGGCAGGAGCCTCGCCCTCCCGTTTCATTGCGCTGCCGATTTTGCTCAAGCTTCGCCCGCCTTGGTCCGATATTCATGGCAGACCGTGCGGTGTCGCGCGGGTGAACGTTCGTTCAGCGGTGGCGCTGCCGGGTCCCGGCGCGGGCACCGGGTTCGGCAAAGGAGTTGCCTGATGATCTCGAAGCAAGTCGTGAAGTGGGGCGCGGCCGCCGCACTGGCTGTGGGGACGATCCCGGCCTTGGGGCTGGCCAAGTCGCATGTGAGCCTCCCGACCAACAACATCACCGTCACCCCGACCTCGGCCATGGAAGCGCCGGTCACCAAGACGTCGTCGCACGTGACCCACGCGAAGGTGAGCAAGGCCTCCCACAAGAAGCATCGATCGAGCAAGCACCGCAGCAGCGCCGCCGTGCACCACAAGTCCAAGGCGAGTGCCAGCCATGTGAAGAAGGCGTCCTCGAAGCATTCGCACAAGTCGGCCGCCAAGACGATCCGCGTCAGCTAACGCCACGCGCGCCCCGCGGATCGTGATCCCCAAATGAAAACCCCGGCCGCCGGCCGGGGTTTTTTCGTTAGTCGCTTTGCGATACCGTATCAAACTGACAAGGAACCGCCCTGAGTGCACGGACGCACCCATACCTGAAACCCGCCAAGCGATGGCACGCACTCGCGTTTGTCGTCGCGGCGATCGCATTCGGTGCGGGTTTGCTGAGCTGGCAAGCCTGGCACGGTCGCATCGGTCCTTCATCGCCTGATGCGGGATGGGAGCCCGCCCACCCCTCCGACCGCTGGCAGTGCATTGTGATCCACCACAGCGCTTCCGACGAGGGCGGCGCCGAGCGGTTCGACGAATGGCACAGGGCTCGCGGCTGGGAAGGGCTCGGATACCACTTCGTCATCGGCAACGGCAGCGACACCGCCGACGGGCAGGTCGAGATCGCATTTCGGTGGGCCCGGCAGGAACACGGCGCCCACTGCAAGACGCCGGACGGCTACTACAACCAGCACGGCATCGGAATCTGCATGGTCGGCAATTTCGACGAATACA
>DASXMX010000163.1:0-7715 GCA_036495445.1 Tepidisphaeraceae bacterium | reverse complement strand
AACCCTTTAGCTCTACCGACTCGCCATGTCGTAGTACCCGATAAAGTAGAGGAAGCGATTCTGGTTCATGATCGGAATGCTGAGCTGTGAGGCGGCGTTCACGATGGCGGTGTACTTCTCCAACTGTTCCTTGGCCTGGTTGGCCTTCAACTGCTCGGCGGCGTTGTTTGGGTCGGTTACCGGCGGGACGACTGGCTCGGCGCCCATGATGACGAAGTCGGTGTTGACGTCCGGCTTGTCCTGCAGCTTCCCGCCCCATTGGGTGATCAGCCGCTTGATGATGTCCGCGTCGCCCGGCGAGGCGACGCCGCCGTTGCTCAGGTCAAAGTTCCCGTAGACGACAAAGTTGTAGGCGGTGGCCGGGTCATAGATCAGGTTCGAGATCAGGTCGCCGACCACGAGCTGCTGGCCCTGCTGAGTCTTGATGATGCGGCACTCGCTCGTATCGGGGCCGACGTTAAATACCTCGATTGAGGCCTTGCCGGCCGGCTGGCCGCCCTCGGTGCTCAGGCCATCGCCCAGCGACGGGATGCCGCGGGTCTTGTCGTACACCTCGAAGGTCAGGCCCTTGGTCACGTGCTGCCGCGAGCCGAGGTTGATGAAGCACGTCTGGTTATCGCCGATGCGAATGACGCTCCCATCGGGGTGGAGGATGATTGCCACGTTCGGGTCGACTCGGGCCGTCTTTAGCTTGGTCTTGAGCCCCGAGATCGTCTTCACGTCGGCCAAGTGCTGCTTGTCCTTGGCCTGGTTCTGGCTGGTGAGCTGAGCGTTGACCTCCTGCAGTTGCTTCATGCTGGAGTTGGCGCTGGCCTGCAGGGCGGCCTGGGCGTTGGCGGCCTGCTCCTGCGCCTGCTTCACCTCCGTCTGCATCTCCTCGACCTTCTGATTCGCCGCGGCGATCAGCTTGTCCTTGTCGTCGAGCTGCTGCTTCTGGGAGGCGACGAGCTGCTGGTTCTGGTCCTGCGCCTGCTTGAGCTGCCCCTGCATTTGCGCGGTGGACGCCGCGAGTTGGACGACCTGGTCGCTCAGGGCCGCCACCGCGCCGGTGAGGCTGTCGGTCGGCAGGTTGATCTTGGCCGCATTTTGCACCTTATCGGCGGCCTGCTTCAGGGCGGTTTGCCCCGCCTTGACGGCCGCGTCGGCCGTCCCGCCGCCGCCGACCAACTTCGAGAGCTGGTCCGACTCGGCCAACGACACCTGCATCGCCGACTGAAGCCCGTTGAATGACCCTTGCGCGTCCTGGCGGGCCTGGTTCAGCGCCTGCACCCGCGGATCGCTGTAGTCTGCCTCCGTGAGCATCGGCTTGTCCTTCTCGCGCAGGTCATTGAGCGCGCGCTCCGATTCGCTCAGCTTTTGCCCGGTGTAGATCGCGACGACGATCATCGCGACGGCAATGATGATCGAGGCGACCATCGCGGTCATGATTCCGGCACGGCCTTGTACGACGGGGACGGCGGGGGGCATAGGGAGACCTCCAACGTTGATGCGGCGACTGGCCGACCGGGCACCGGGCGGACGTTCGTCCGCGCCGAGCCCGCGAGGGCACTGGTGAGCGTTCGTTTTGGGGAAGGTGGGACTTCCGCCGATCTTACGGCCGCACACTTTACCCACACCCGCTTGGGTGGGTCAAGAAAAAGCGGGCGGAGTGGCGCGTCCGTAGGGGCGAACCTTGTGTTCGCCCGCCCCTACCGCGCCATTGAGGACGCGGATTCTGGCTTGGCGGTGGCGGCGGCGGCGATGGCGGTGCGGACGGTGTCGAGCGCCTGATAGACGCGATGGCGGTCGGCCCGGGCGCGGACGGTGCCGGCGAGCGTCGAGGCGCCGACCGGGTCGCACAGCCCGCCGCGGCAGGCGACCGGGCGCATCGACGCGTTGCGGATCGTCAGCTCGGCCGGCTCGGCGTCCTCGTCAAGCGTGACGAACGCCGTCCCCGAATACTCCAGCACGCCGGCGGCGGTCGAGGGGGTGTTCCCCATGACGTACCAATGGACGGTCGCGTTGGAGGCGACGCTGTGGTCGGCCTTCTGATCCCGCTTGGGGTTCCAGAGGATCCGCAGGTGCATCACCTGTCGGACGGGGGCTTGGGGCGAACCAGCCACGCCGCCGTCGAGTCGTTGCTCGGTGGCCCGGTCGACCAGGACGACATCCACATCCCCGTCGCCAGCCCGGCCGATATAGGCGTTGGCGAACTGCTGGACGAAGCTCTTGTTCTGTCCCGTCGAGCGGAGCGTCAGCTCCTGTGTGCCCGGCCCGGCGGCGCAGCCGCTCATACCGGCCAAGCCCACGCCCAGAAGCAGGGCCGCACCACGATACACCAGTGCCGTCAGCAAGGTTCGCGTTTTCACGTCGGTGTTATCCCGGATCGATGTGCTTACGCCAAGCCCAGCAGGGACAGGGCGTCGCGCTCGACGATCCCCCGCAGCGCCTCGCGCGGCACCAGGGGCAGGTTCGTCCCCTGGGCGAGCTGGTTAATGCTGTACAGCGCCTCGATGCAATCGGTCGCGCTGGTATACGGGAAGTCGCTGCCGAACAGCAGCTTGTCGATGACGCCGTGCTGGAACGACGAGACCAGGGCGTTGTACGCCTGCCAAGTGCGGCTCAGCAGCCCGCTCACGTCGGCAAAGACGTTGGCGTGCTTGCCGAGCATGATGATCGTCTCGTCGACCCACGGCTGGCCGAGTTGGGCGATCACGATCCGCAGCTTGGGGAAGGAGCGGGCGACCTCGTCCAGCAGGTAGGGCCGGCCGTATTCCAGCTTGCTCTTCTCGCTGAACTGCCCGCTGGGATGGAACAGGATCGGCATGCCGAGCTTCTCGGCTTCGGCATAGACGTCCATCGCCCGGGAATCGGCAGGGTGAAAATCCTGGTTGGGCGGGGAGACGGTCAGGCCTTGCAGCCGCAGATCCTCCTTGGCCGTGTGGACCTCCTCCACCGCGCCTTCGTCGGTCGGATCGATCCCGGCGAAGCCGATCAGCTTCTGCGGGAACTTCCGCACGTATTCGGAGACGAATCGGTTGGGGATCTCGGCGGCGAGGTAGCGGCTCTTAAACCCGAGGACGATCGACTTGTCGACCGTTGCGCTCTGGGCCCAGTGATACTCCGGGTCGGCGGCGGGGACGCCGCGCCATGCGGGCCGCTCGGCTGTGATGCGCGAGGCCCGCTTGCGGCCTCGCGCACTATTGCCGACGGGTTCCAATTGGCCAAGCTGGTCAGGCGACTGCCAGATATGCGTGTGACAATCAACGATCATAAGGGTGACTCGAATGCCGGGTCCAAACACTGCTGCCAATACATCCTGCAGCCAACCGGCATCGAACATCCCGACCCTTCCCTGCGCGGGATCCAAGTAGCTTATGCATTTTCGACGCCGGGTCAAAAATCCACCTAGGCCGCCCCGGTCTCCCGGTTGCCAAGGTGTCATCATGTGTTATCGGACGTTCGCCCCGGCAGTCACCAACGTTTTTCTAAATTGCTTCTCGGAAAGAGGATACCGGTTGATTGTTCGGCTGCTCCGGGCCATATCCCAGCCGCCACAGCAGCGGGCCGATCAGTTCATGAACCTGTCCTTGCTCGCGGGGCGAAAGGTTCTCGCGCCACCGGCCGATTCGGGTCGCATGATCGTTGCGGAACCACCGCACCTGAAATTGCGCCTGGTATGACCCGGCCGTCTCATTCTGAACGCGGCCTGCAAATTCGGCCACGGCAGGGGAGTCATCCAGTTCCAAAAAGCGAAGAATTGCCTGTGCCGCTTCCAACGGGTCGCAGACCAGGTCTTCGTACCGCACCTCCAGGTGCGGCACCTCGCGCAAGTCTTCCATCGCCAGTTCCACGATCGACCGCCACGCCATCGCGCAGCGGGCGACGCCCTCATATTGCGTCTCGATCTGGCGCCAGTCCGGCGGGCGGAGATGCTGCCAACGGCCGCTGGCCAAGCCTGGTACGAGCGAGCAGGCGACGTCCCTCCCGTCGCGGATGATGTGGATGAACCTGGCATGCGCGAACATGCGGTGCAGGAACGGGATCCGTAGGGCATTCCGGGGGCATTTTTCGATCACGACGCCGCCCGGTTCGCAATGGCCGTGACAGCGAGCGAACTGCCGGCGGATCCGCCGGCGGACGCCCCAAGAAGTGTCGGCCGCGGTCAGGCGATGCGACCCGTCCGGCCGGCGGCCAATCGATTCCCACACCTTGGTCGCCTCGAACACGTACTTCACCGACGGGTGGGCCGCGATCAACTCACCCAGGATGCTCGTGCCAGACCTGGCGCAACCAACAATGAACGCCATCGACGGGCGCGCGGACTCTGCGCGGCCGAGCCAGCGGCTCGACGAAGGGAGCAAAAACATGTCTCAACTCCGCAAGACCTGTGTGCGCGAACCCGCACGATGAGCGACGGGCCGGCAATTGCGGTCTCGCGCCCCTGCGGCCGCGGACTAGAGAATCACATCAAGTTATCAAAGGTGACAACAACGAGGAGTTTGGGGTTCCGTCCGTTGTTCGCGCCCCGCCGCCTGCGAGTCGGCGGGCAGGAACCGGATGGTGAGAGGCCCTCAAGGATTGCACCCACGCGCGACACATCCGCCCGCCTCGCCGCTTGTCCATTGGCGGGCGGCGGATCGCCTACTGCCCACATCAGGCCTCCACGCCAAACGAGCGCATTGGCCGGGAAAGTGACGGATTCATCATAATGAACGAATCGTCACAGTCAATTGAGCCGCGTGAAATTATCGACGGGATATGTCCTTTTGGGGGGCGTGGTTGGCCTGGCGGTAGGTTCGTGCCATCCCACAGGCCGCCGGTCGCCATCGGCTACAGGTGCCGGGCCCCGTGGTAGAGCATGCGGATCACGCCGCAGATGATGCCGATCAGGCCGAGGAGGATCGCCAGCACGCTGATGATCCCGCCGCGGGTGCGCGGCAGGATCGACAGTGCAACCCCGAGGAGCCCAAGTACGATGGCGGCGACCGCCAGCAGGATGCCCGGGGCCCAATGGACGAAGAAACTCGCGATGGCTGCGATGATCGCCAGGATCGACGCCAGGCTCTTGTGCGGTGCGTAGGAGTCTGCCATGGGGGCCAGAGTGCCACCCGCAGGCGGTCACGAGAACGGGAAAAACGGCCGGCCAGGAGGGCGCGAGGAGTGAGCGATGCGTGCCGGAGGTTACCGCGATTCGGACTCGGCCGGGATCAGGCCTTGGACGCGGATCTCGCTGTCCTCGTTGATCATGACGGTGCGGCGCCGGCCGTCCTGGATGTAGACGATTTCGAGCTGCTTACGCCAGCCCGGGGAGGGGTCGGCGCCGAGGGTGTCGGGATTGGCGCGGACGGCATCGGACGACTCGGCCAGTCGTTTCACCTGCTCGGTGACGTCGGCCCAATTGGTGCCGGTGCCGAAGGAGGCGGAGACGATCCGCGGCCGCTCGTTTGCCTGGGCACTGGCGAGGGCGGCCTGATCCTCCCGCAGTCGGGCCGCGGCCGCCTCGGAGCGGCGGTCGAGCCGTTGGGCCTCGTTGTCGTCCCCGGATTTCGTGGCTGCCTTCCGGGCCACGTCGAGCTGGCCGAGCAGCTTCTCGTCGGCCGCGACCAGCGCCTGGCAGTACGTCACCCGCGCCTTGCGGATCGCGTTGCGATACTCGGATTCCGGCCCGGTTGCCGACGGCTGAGTCGAAACGTGGCCGGGCGCCTGTTTCGTCGCGGGCGCCGGCGGGTCGTCGAATAACCCCGCCAAGGCGACCGGAAGCGACATCACGAGGGCGAACAAAACACTCCCAACGATTCCGCAGGTCCGCAGGGTCATCGCAACGGTTCTCCCAATTGGCGGTCCGGATTACTGCGCCGCCGGCTCGACGGGGATGAGGCCGGGGACGCGGATTTCGTTGCCGCCGTCGATCATGAAGGTGCGCCGCTCGCCGTCCTCGAGGTAGACGATTTCGAGCCGCTTGCGCCAGCCCGGGTCGGGGTCGATGCCGAGGGTGTGGGCGTTGGCGCGGCCGACCTGGGACGAGGCGGCCAGTTGCTTCACCCGGTCGGTGACGTCGGCCCACTTGTTGCCGGTCCCGAAGGAGGCCGAGACGATCCGCGCCGGCTCGTGCGCCCGCGCACTGGCCAGGGCGGCCTGGTCTTCCCGCAGCCGCGCCGCGGCGGCCTCGGAGCAGCGGTCGAGCCGCTCGGCCTCCCCCTCGTTCCCCGCCTTCAGTGCCGCCTTGCGGTCCGCATCGAGCGCATCGAGGAGTTTCTCGTCCGCCCCCACGAGTGCCGCACAGTACCTGACCCGCGCCGCGCGGACCGCCGCGCGGTACTCGGCCTCCGGGCCGTTCGTCGAAGGTTGAGTTGAAGGGGCGGGCTTCGTCGTCGGCTCCTGCTTTGGCACGGGTTTGGGATCGTCAGTCAATCCGGCCGACGCGACACCGAGCAGCAACAGGTTCCCGAGCAGGACAATGAGGGCGATTTGACGCTTCCGCAGTAGCATGGTGAGAACCTCCTTCGCTTGGCTACCTCACGAGGCGACTGCGTTAACGCCAAAGAGCCAATACCACCGCGGTTGCAATCAGGCCGACGATCACGACCCAGAACACGGGCCAGAACAGGTCGCGTTTCGTCGGCGCTCCGGTAGAGGGGTTCCGATACGGTATCGTCGTGCCATCCCATGTTGCCGGAGGCGGCAGGTGTTTGAGCGTTACCGGATCCCCATCGCAAAGGTCCAGCAACTTCGCGCGCATGGCGGGATCAAATTCGACCAAGTATCCCGCCTCCGAGCGGTTTCCATCCGCTCCCTCGAACCACACCTGGCCCGCTGATCGCGTCGCGCCGTCCACACAGTGACGGACGAATGTCTCGACAAACTCGGCGGTATCCGGGCGCGTCAGTTCCGCGCGAACGACCTCGTGGGCCATCCGAACGAGCGTCAGTGCCGTTTGTCCATCAACGTCCACGGCGCCTGGTTCATTGAATCGTTCGATAAACTCCGCGCGGCGCTCCCGATCGCGGAGCACGTCTCGTACACCACGCCATGGTAACGGGATCATTCTTAGCCCCTGTCCTGCACGTTCCGGAAGCCCCCACCCGGCCGAGCGAGTCCTACTTCTTCTCCCGCTTCCTTCTGCGTAATTCCGCATCGATAAACGGATCGAGTTCTCCCCGGTCCAGGACCGATTCCACGTTGCTGGTTTCGACGCCCGTGCGGACGTCCTTCACCCGGCGGTCGTCCAGGACGTAGTTGCGGATCTGGTTGCCCCAGGAGGGGTTCTTCGGGTCGCCGACGGCTTGCTTCAGTTCCTCATCCCGCTTGGCCTGTTCGAGGGCTTCGATCTTGCTCGTGAGGATGCTCAGCGCGATCGCCTTGTTCTGCTGCTGGCTGCGCTCGACGGAGCAGGTAACGGTGATGCCGGTTGGGATGTGGGTGATCCGCACGGCGGTGGCGACCTTGTTCACGTTCTGCCCGCCGGGCCCGCTGGCCCGGACGAACGCGACGATGTCGAGGTCGTTCTCGGGGATTTCCAGGTTCGCGTCGGCGTGCTCAAATTCCGGAACGACGTTCACGGCGGCGAAGCTCGTCTGGCGCTTGCCCTGGGCGTTGAACGGGCTGGGCCGGACGAGGCGATGCACGCCGGCCTCATTGCGGAGATAGCCAAACGCGTATGCGCCCTTCACGTGAAGCGTCACGCTTTTGATGCCGGCCTGCTCGCCGTACTGGCGATCGACTTCGCTCACGTC
>DASXMX010000162.1:0-5058 GCA_036495445.1 Tepidisphaeraceae bacterium | reverse complement strand
CGATCCCGCGGATACTCCACTCGACGCGGTCGGAATCCACACGATCATGGAAACCGGCCCGCGGTTGGCGTTGGCGTAGTAGGGGATCGCGGTGATGTCTGCGGGGGCGTCCGAGCCGCCGCTCCCGTATGGCACGCGCCGCCCGCTGGCATGCAGGACGGTCACGTCGCCAAGAAGGTCGGGGCGATCCTCGGCCGAAACGGGTGCGGTATCGGGGAGGAACAGGTCCCTCACCCTTCCACCGTTGTCGACGGATTCAAGGCAGTAAACGATCGGCCCGCGCATCAGCGCGACCCGGCCGCGATCCGCTTCGACGCGCGGGTCGGCCTTCACGCGCTCGACCGGCACGGCCATGTGGACTTCGACGACATCGCCGGGTTGCCAGGTCCGATGCAGCCGGGCGTAGCCGCGGACGGTGTCGAACGACGTGACGGGTTGGCCATTGATCGTGACGATGAACGCATCCGCGCCCGCCGGATCCGTGGTGTAAAGCCCGCCGGCGGCAGGCCCGCCGCGGCACCAGCCGGGAATGCGAAGGGAGAGGTCGAACGCGGTCGCTTGCGATGGCGAGATCGTCAGCCGGACGGCGCCGTCCCACGGGTAACGCGTCGCCTGCTTCAACGAGACCCTGCCGCCCGAGGCAGCGATCTTCGCCTCCGACCCGATATACAGGTTCACGAACACGCCGCCGGTCGAATCGGTGGCGTAGACGTACCCCGGCAGGGCGGACATCAGCTTCAAAAACATCGGCGGGCAGCACGGGCAGGCGTGCCAAGGCCACCGCAGCCGGCTGCGGCTGGCCTCAAGCGGGTTCTCGTAGAAGTAGCTGTTGCCCGCCAGCGACACGCCCGACAGCGCGCCGTTGTAAAGCGCCCGCTCCAGTTCATCCGCGGCGGCCGCGTCGCCCGTCGCGAGGTTGATGTTCCGGTCGAAAAACCCGTTCGCCACCGCGGCACAGGTCTCGGCGTAGCCGTTGTTGGGCAGCGCGTAGTCGGGGCCGAATCGCTCCTCCTTCGCGAACGATCCCACGCCCCCCGTGACGTACATCCGCCGGCCCGTCATGCTCGCCCACAGTCGCTGGCTCGCATCGGCATAATCGGAGCGGCCGGTCGCCATCGCCAGCGACGTCAGGCCGCTGCACATCAGCGCCGCCCGCACCGCGTGCCCCTCGATTGCGGTCTGCTGAAGTACCGGCACATCGTCCTGGTCGTACGCGCCGAAATCCTTGCGGCCCTCATGATGCCCGCGCGCATCGATCCAGAACTGCGCCAGCTCCAGGTACTTGCCTGGCTCGACCGGGACGTGCAATCGCTCCTTCAATGCCGGCTGTTGTTGCAACAGTTGATATAGACCGACCATCGCCTCTTCGCCGATGGCATGACCGGGAATGATGTTGTGCCGTGGCGGCGGGCCCATCTCGCGGCACATCAGGTTCGCCAGCCGGACTGCCGTCTCCAGCAGCTTCGTCTTCCCTGTAGCACGATAGTAGTGAACGCCGGCATCCACCAGCGCCCCGGCGTTGTAGAGGTCGTGCTGCCAGAGATCGTTGCCGCCGTTCTGCCCCCAGCGGTGCGACGGCTCCTTCATCTGGGTATAGGTGTTGACGTAGCCGTCCGGATCGTGCGCCGCCGCGGCGCTGATGCGATCGATCATGCCGTCGACCCGCGCCTCCAGCGCCGGGTCCGGCTGCTCCTCCAGGGAATCCCCCGCGGCCCGGATCATCTCGTAAATCAACCCGTCATACCACGGCGGCCCGCCGTGATTGGCCGTCAGCTCCCCGCGGGCGATGTGATCGAAATTCGCCATCGCCCCGTCACGGTCGAACTTGTCCAGGCAGTCCACGATCGTCATCCGCCGCCAGACCGCCAGCTTGGGCGACCAGAACGGATCGTCGATCGTCACCGACTGAATCGGCACTTCACTCAGGCGAGCCCGCGGGGGCGCCGCCTCGGCCCGAGCCATCCGCGCCAACCCCGCGACCGCCCAAGCGAACCCGCCCATCACAAGCCACATTCGCCGGTTCATCATCCGCGACTCCTTTTGCATTGGAGAATACCGGCACCCCGCGTCCGATGCAGCCCGTGCGGTCCTCGCATTGCGCCGTCTCTGGTCCCCGCCCACCTCCCCTCACCGGCGCGACGCCCCAATTCTGTCGCACCCAGTCGCGCCGGATGCCCCAGCCGTTCCGCCGCATGAACCGGCGGGTTCACTTCGCCGCCTGGTCCACCAGTTTGCAAAGGATCTCTATCAGCGCGATCGTTCCCACCGGCTTGGATACGTGAAGTTGGAACCCGGCTTTGAGGGCTTGCTCCTTGTCCTCCTCGCGAGCATACGCGGTCACCGCCACGGCAAGGGTTGACTGGGTCAGGCCTTGCTGCCGCTCCGGGACCGCGCCTCGCTGACGCGCAGCGCTTCCTCGGCCCGCTTGCGGTCGGTGATGTCGATGCAGTACTTGACCTCGGCCCCGTCGCCCAGGGCCGCGCCGGCAAACACGAACCACGAGCGCGAACCCGTCCTTCCCTTCTCGTAAGGTCCAATCCGCCCCGTCCGGTCCAGCAGCCGCATCTGTTCGCGGCTGACCGCGACGTATTCCGGCGGCGTCATCGTTTGCCATTTGAGTTTGCGGTCGGCAACGTCTTCCCGGGAATACCGGTGATTTGAAGGAACGCGTCGTTGGCATCGACAAGTGTGCCGCTGGCGATATCGAACGTCAGTACGCCGACCCTCTCGATATTGACCATCCGCCGAAGCCGCTCTTCGCCGCCTCGACCTGAGTTAAGATCGCGTCCACACCCCGTTTACGAAGCTAATCACGACGTAACCGCCAAGCGAAGTCTCAACAACGTTCAATTCGAAACAGGGGCTCGGCTGCTTGAGGCGCTCTGCACGGCATTTGCGGCTGCACGGATCACGTCCAGCACCAGGCGCGGGTTGGAGAGCATGGGGACGTGGCTGCTGTCGACCTCGCAGGTGGTAGCGCCCATGCGCTTCGCGCAGAAGCGCTCCAGGTCGGGATGGACGGTGTGGTCGTTTTTGGCCACGATGTACCAACTCGGCTTTGACCGCCAGGCGGTGCCCCTCATCTTCTGGTTGAACAGGTCCGCGGCAGGCACGCCCTGGGCCGCCCAGACGAGCCTCTGTTCCTGCTCGGGCAGGTCTCCCGCGAAGCAACCGATGCCGGAGGGGCGTAGCCAGATGCGCCCGTCCGCAACCTCTATGTGCGCAAAGACGTCGGTCTTCGGGAACTTGTCTTGGAGGCTCTGCGACGTCTCATCGTCGTCCGGCGCGAGCGCCGCGATGTAGACCAGGCCGGCCACGCGTGCATCGGTGCCCGCCGTCGTGATAACGGTGCCGCCGTACGAGTGGCCCACGAGGATGGCCGGGCTGCTGACCCGCCCCAGCGCACGAGTGACTGCGGCAACGTCGCCTTCGAGCGTGTCGAGGCTGTTTTGGGTCGACACGACCGCGTGTCCCTCGGCCTGAAGGGCGGGGATTACTTTGCCGAAACACGAGCCGTCGGCCCAGAGTCCGTGGGCGAACACAATACTCGGTTTGGTCTGCTTGGACATGATTCGCTCCTTTCGAGAATCGGTTGGTTCCTTTCAGGCGCGCTTGAGCCCCCCACGCATTAACGGGTCGTGCCGGCGAGCATCTCCACATGACCTTTCGTGGCGCGCTGGATCAGTTCAGCGACGTCATGCGGGCGTGACACGTAGATGGCGTGGCTGCCGGGCCTTTCAACCACCACGGCCCCGACGCGCTTCGCCATGAATCGCTGTGCCGCGACCGGAATCATCCCGTCATCCGTCGCCACCAGGTACCAGCTCGGTTTCGTCTTCCATGCCGGCTGCGTGACCGCGCCGTCAAGCGCTTCGACGCCCCAGGGCACCTGGGAATCGGCCATGAAGGCGGCTTTCTCGCCATCTACATCCCCCGCGAAGGACATGTGGAACTTGGATCGGTCCAGGAAGAGATAGCCGTCCTGCGGGGGAAGGATTGGCGGGACCGGTGCTCCGTGCGGAGGGTCCTTGATCAGGGAGGAGACCGACTCGCCGGCGTCTGGCGCGAACGCGGTGACGTACACCAGCGAAGCCACCTTTGGGTGGCTTCCCGCCTCGGTGATCACGACGCCGCCGTAGGAGTGACCGACGAGAACCACGGGGCCATCCTGCGCGTCGATGGCGCGCCGGGTAAAGGCGACATCCTCGGCCAGCGACCTCGTCGGGTTCTGCACGATGCTCACGGAATAGCCGTCTCTCTTCAGCGCCTGATACACGCCCTCCCATCCCGAACCATCGACGAAGCCGCCATGGACGAGAACGACCGACATTGAACCGTCTTCCGCAACGCTGGCCATACGACCTCCTTAAGTTGCGCAGCGCCTCGGCGCTGCGCGGGGTGGCACCCTGCCGGGCACTCGCCGGTGGGTGCCTATCTAAGCGGAGGCCACTGACACGGACCGCCGGCTGTTCCCCAACCCTCGGCACAGAGATATGCTGTTGCTGCTGTGGGCAATGACCGCACAACCAAGGTCGTCCAACGGTACCTGGAGCAGTTGGCCGACGTCGCCGGCGGGGCGCCGGCCGAGCCGATTGTGCGGGAATTGATGACCGCCTCGGTGAACCGCCTGCGCCTGCTTTGCACGTCGATGCTGCTGCGCAGCTACTCGAGGCTCATGCAGCCGCCGCTCAACCTCCAGGTTGACGAGATGCTCGGTGCCGTCGTCGAGCGGATGCTCAAGGCGATGCGATCGGTCAAGCCGAACGGCGTGCGGCAGTTCTTCGCCCTCGCAAACCAGCACATGCGTTGGGAGCTGAATGACGTAGCCCGCCGCTTAGATGGTGAGGCGCATGCACAGCAGGTTCGCGAATCGCTGGTGGCGGCGGCGCCCCAGAGCAACTCGTCGGGCCTCACCCCTGACGCCCGGCGGATCCTGGAGGCAATCGAGGGGTTGCCGGGCGATGAACGGGAGGCGTTCGACTTGGTGCGGGTCCAGGGAATGAGCCATGCCGACGCGGCGGCGGTGTTGGGCGTCTCGGCGAGGACCGTGCAGCGGCG
>DASXMX010000161.1:0-7875 GCA_036495445.1 Tepidisphaeraceae bacterium | reverse complement strand
CGGTACTGGTCGGCCGTGAGGATCGCCTTCAACTTTTCGCGAACGGCCTTCGCCAGATCGTCGATCTGCTTGCGCTGGTCGTCCGACAAGTTCAATCGCTGCATCGCGAACGGCGGAATCAAATGGAACCCCGGCGGCGGCCCCTGGCCGGGCCCCGGGCCCTGGCCCGGTCCCTGCCCCGGCCCACCGCGGGCGTCGAACGGCGCGAGCCGCGGGCCGTGGTCGAAGTTGGCTTGCTCCACGACGCCGTGGTACCCGCCGATGATGTACGGGAACTTGTTCGTGACGTGGTAGTGATACCCGCGCACCGGGTCGCTGTGCCCGTTGCACTCGTCCAGGTCCTTCGGCGGCTTGCCGTCGTCCCCGTTGGGGCCGTAGATCGCGTAACCGTCGAACGCGAAGCCGATTAGCGGCGAATGCTTGCCCGGCTCGTCATGGAATGACGTGTGAATGCATTTTGGATAGATGTGATAGTGATATCGTCCGAGCTGGTCCGGGTGCCCGCAGCACTCGTCGAACACTTCGGACTTGGCGGCGTCGCGCCCCTCGGCCGTGTACGGGTTGTAAAACGGCACGCCGTTGATCGCCACGCCGATCGGACCCATTGGGGTCCGCGTGACGTGCTCCGACCAGACCGGGTGCCGGGGGATCTTGAACGTGTAGTTCTGCTTGCGGATCGTGTTCGGGTTGTGCGGATTGGGGAATTGGCCGGTCGAGTGATCGGGGATCCCGTCGGAATGGACGAGGTACAGCAAGTCGGTGACTTCGACCTTCACGTTGCTTCGGAAGGGATTGGCGGGCTGCGTCGCCGCCGGCCCTTGCGATGCCGCGGCCCGCGTGGCGGGCTGGCCGCCACTTAGGTTGATGATCACCAGCGCAACAACGACCGCGGAGCAAGCAAAGAGTTTCTTCATATGCGTACCCGCTGACGTTGAACCGGCCCCAACTTTAGACAAGTTGCTGGACCGGGCGGATAAACGCCGCGCCCTACTCATATCTCAGTGCTTCGATGGGATCGAGCCGGGAGGCACGCCAGGCGGGGTAGTAGCCGAAGCTGACGCCCAGCACCACGCTGACGCCGACGGCCGCGATGATCGCGGCGGGCGAGGGCATCGTCCGCCAGTTGAGCAGCCACGTCACCAGCATCGACGCCCCGCGGCCCACCGCAATGCCGGCCAGCCCGCCGATCAGGCAAAGCATCACCGCCTCGGTGAGGAACTGGCGGAGGATGTCGCGCGCCCGCGCGCCGACCGCCATCCGCAGGCCGATCTCCTTGGTCCGCTCGGTGACGCTGACGAGCATGATGTTCATGATCCCCACGCCGCCCACGCCCAGCGAGATCATCGCGACGCACAGCAACAGCGTCGTCATCAGCGTCGTGGTCTTGGCCAGCGCGTTGGAGATCTCCGTCGTGTCGCGGATGCGGAAGTCATCCGGCTCACCCGGCTGGAGCTTGTGCCGCTCGCGCAGCAGCGCGCGGATCTGCGTCATCGCCTTGTCGACGTGATCGTGCGACGCCGCCGAGATCCAGATGTCGTCGATGTCGGCGAACCGCACCATCTGCGGGTAGTCAGCCGCCTGCAGGTCCGATTGCTGCGGGTAGAGCTGCACCTGCTGGGTCGGGTAGATCTGGTTCAGTGAGTTCATCTGCTGCGTCATGGCCGACAACGAGCCCGGCGACGCCGAGCCGGATGAAGAGGATGAAGACGAACCCGAGGACGAACCCGACGAGGAGGTGGTCTGCTGGTTGGTCACGCGCAAGTTGGAGAGGCGGAACTTCACGGTCGTCCACGGGGCGGCGACGAAATCGTCCTGGTCGAAGCCGATCATGTTCGCGCCCTTGGACGTGAGGACCCCGACGACCCGCATGCGCACATTTTTGATCCGCACTTCCTTGCCGATCGGCGACTCGCCCTGAAACAGTTCCCTCGCCGGCGTCTGCCCGAGGATGCAGACCGCCGCCGCGCGGCGCACGTCCTCATCCGTGAACGGCGCGCCGTCGGCCAGGTCGGCCCACTTGCGGATCGGCAGGTACTGCGGCGTCGTCCCCAGGATCCGCCAGGGCGACCAGTTGCGGCCGCCGTAGACCATCTGCGCGTGGCAGTCGACGCTGGGCGCCACCCATTGGACCGCGCCGCACTCACGTTCGATCGCCTCGGCGTCGGACGGCGTCAGCGTCGGCCGCCCGCCCGCCCCGCTGCTCACGCCGGCCTTCATGACGTCGGCCGGATCGACCTGCACGACGTTCGCCCCCATCCCCTCGATCGTCTGCTGCAGCGCGTACGACGACCCGCGGCCGATCTCCACCATCGCGATCACCGCCGCGATTCCGATGATGATCCCCAGGCACGTCAGCGCCGACCGCATCACGTTCCGCCGCAACGCGCGGAACGCGGTCCGGATTGTTCGGAAGATTGAGTGCATGACGACAACAGCACCAGCAGGCGAGCGCGGCGGCAGCGACGCGGAGCCTAGACGCCACCCCGCGTTCCGGACGGACGCGCAGTGTACCTCGCCGGCGTGAAAAATACTTCCCCCAACCGCGCCCGATCGTCGATCTATTGTGTGACGCTTCTGTTTGGTACGGCCCCCTCGTGGCCGGGTTTGGGTGGCATGGGCATGTAGTCATGCCCGTGTCTTCCGGCTAATTCGGGTGGCACGGACAAGTACTCTTGTCCGTGGTGAGTTCGATCCACGCCACGGACATGAGTCCATGTCCGTGCCACCCAATCCCGCCTGATCCCTTTTAATGGCCACATGCGGTCGCCCTAATCTATTTCAGCCGGGCCAGGGCTTGCGCGTGAGCCCGGCTCGCAATGTTGGCGTAGTCATCCCCTTCGACGGGAACGACTTGCCAGACCCGGGCGTCCTCCAACCGCTCGCCGGGCTTCAGGGCGACCAGGGGGCTGAGCAGTTCCATCTCGGTGTAGAACGCAACGCTCTTCGGCGAGGTGTACAGCTCGGCCTGGAGGCCGTCGTCCGGGTATTTGGCGCCGTCGACGAGGCGGTGCGACTGCACGAGCATCACCTTGCCCGCCGGGCCGTTGAAGACGGAGGCGACCCAGCCGTTCTGGCCCGCCGGCGTCACGCCGATCTTCAGCCCCTCCTTCGCGTCCCGGCCGAGGATCACGTATCCCGGCTTGGTCTCGATCAGGCCCGAGTGACTTCCCCACGCGACGAACTTCCCATCGGCACAGGGAAGCAGCGACAGGATCGGATCGTTCACCTGGCAAACGGTCCAGACCGTCACCTCGGCAGGCGGGCCTTCGGTCTTCTCGATCCACTGGCGGACGTGAACGATCGGGCGCTTCTCATCGAGCGTGAACTCGCGGACGGCGTGCGCGCCAAACCGCTTGTCGTGCGGCAGCACGAGCCGCACGCCATTCGGGATCGGCTCCGCCCGGCTCGCCCCCGCGTCCCAAGGCCACGGCGGCGGCCAGCCGTCATGCCCGGTGTACTTCTTAAACAAATCCTTCTGCTGCGTCGGCCAGAGCTTCTCCCCGCCGATGTTA
Organism: Tepidisphaeraceae bacterium; assembly: GCA_036495445.1. Lineage (GTDB taxonomy): Bacteria > Planctomycetota > Phycisphaerae > Tepidisphaerales > Tepidisphaeraceae > DASXMX01. Next base: position 4,363 of record DASXMX010000161.1, on the reverse strand, counting down.
TGCCACGTCCCGTCGTCCGCCGGGAACGTCTTTCCCGCCAACGCCGGGTCCTCCCACAGCAGGTTCTGCCCGCCGGCCAGCGCGAACCGCATGACGCGGGTCACCGCCGGGACGACCACCAGTTCACAGCTCGCATTCCGAATGCGCCAAGCCTCCGGCCAGCCGTTGTACGCAACGCGTTCGACCGTGACCGATTGCGACGCCGCATCGGGCTTCGCCTCCTCGGCCCAGGCGTAGGAGCCGAACCGCGCAACGACGAGCATCAACCCGATCAGACAGCAGATTCGCATGTGCGGAGTGTAATGCTGATTGCCGGGCCAACGCGAGTCAGGCATGAGTGCCGATCAAGGGTTTATCCGCGGTGCCGTCGCAGCGTTTTGTTGGGCGCGAGCAAGGTTAGCCGCCTTCTCCACAACGCTGAGAAACTTGCCAGGAATCATAACTCGCTTGCCATCGTGAAGAATGGTCGCGTGCTCGATTTGAACCGGATCGACGTCAGCGGGAAGGAACAGCATCATGGCCGCCTGTTTCGCCGATCCGGCCGGAACCTTCGCCTTCCACGGGTAGGCGGCCATCAGTTCTTCGTTGTCGACTTTTGCGGATCGCAACAAGTCGTCGGGCGCCAGCGCCGCACGGGTCGAACCGTCCTTGAGGACAACGGAGAAGTCGGCGGCGTCGAGCGTGAAGTCCGACCGGCCCGTAGCGTTGTCGATGACCAGGTCCATCGGCTGACCATTTGTCCCGAACGCTTCACGGGCCTCGCGCGCCAGCGGCGTGTCCCCAGCAACGCTGAGCACAACCACCGATGCGCCGCCGACCTGCGCGTGCCCCGCCCACCCGGGCGACTTCTCAATCGAGTCCCGCACCTGCTCGGTCGTGATCGGCGGTGCCGATATGCCCCCCGAGGCTCCGCCCGCCCTGGCGGACGTGGCGCGCAGGTGCGCGAGTACGATGATGGCGACCACAGAGGTAACGACGAAGAAGCCGTTCAATCCGATGCCGACCAACGCCGGCGCCAAGATCTTGTCTCGGCCGTGCCGGCGGATGCCGAACAGTGCGATGATGCCAAACGCGAGCCCCCCGAGGATCAGGCACATATTCACTGCGCCAACCACCAATTGGCCCGAGTTCCCGCCGCCGGGCGTACCTTGCCGGCCTGCAATCGACAGGAACCCGACGCCCATCGCAACGAGCGGCGCGACCCACGATGCTCGGGCGGCCTGCTGGGGAAACGTGAGCTTCCTCGGGCCGCCCAGCGGCGGTTTCACGTACCCAGCCGGCATCACCGAAGCGGGTGGCAGCGGCGGCGGAACGAGGCCGGAACCTTCATTTGCAGGCGGCGGAACGTTCGGTTCATCGATCATGTTTGCATCCCCACACGGTTCCCAAGCAGCAACCGGTCCCGCTCGGTCTTCGCATCTTAACCGCACCAACTCACAACGGCCATCCCGCATGGGACCGGCCGTTACCGCGAGACCGGAGAGTCCATGCGAGGCGGTGGCGGTTATCTGCCTATTCCGCCTATACGCGTCTGCTCCCCGCCGGTACAACTGAACCCCGAACTTGCGAGGGGATCAAAACGAGCGTCCATTAGGCGATTTACGTATGTTCGACGAACCCAGCGAAAGCCCGGCCGAGCGGGCGGCGGATCCGAAGGAGCAGGCGAAGGAGAAATCGGATGAGCTCCGCATGCATGCGGAGCTCGTCGCCGTGTTCGAGGGCACTCGGAAGTTCGACGCCCAGCTCGCGCCGAACCTTGACGGCTCGCTCGCACGCGAGATCCAGCGGACGATGGCGAAACTCGAGAAATCGAAGGCTCCGGACAGCCCGATCCTCCCCCCGCCCTCGCTCGCCGATGCGGCCGACCTGCTGAACCTCGCCCAATCCCGCGGCCTCTCCACCAACGACTACCACATCGCCCGTCGGCCCGGCGAAGTGATGATTGTCCGCTGGCTGCAAGGCGAGGAAGTCGAGAAGTTCTACGAGCGACTTCAGGCCCACTTCGACGCCGCGATGAACGCCTATCGCGAAGAGGAACGCCAGTCGAACGAGTGGAAGCAGGACCCCAAGACGCTCGCCTACCTCGCGGCCCTCGACGAGTTGGAAGTGAAGCTGGCCGACCGCTACTTGCGCGACCTGATCCGCCGGCACAACCTGTTCGTCCTCTCGACGCAGACGGCCGACGAGCTGAACGTCGCCTACCTGGCGGATTATGTGATGAGCGTCTCCGCCGCCGAGATTGTCGGCTCCGCCTCCGCCCCGCCCGACGTCGCCCCGACCGAACGCGACCTCGCCTGGTTCTTCAAGCTCTTCAGCCTCCGCGGCCTGCGCGACGGCGTCGAGCAGATGTGCTTTTTCACGTTCCTGCAGAAGACGGACGAGGGGTGGTAGGAAGGAAAGGAGTTGCCAGTTGTTAGTTGCCGGTTGCCAGGAAAGACCCGGCTCTCCCACTGGCAACCAACAACTGGCCACTGGCAACTGTCATTGCGTCTTCTGTTCGCTGTGGGACGTGTTCACGTCGCCGGTGACCGGGTTCTTGGTGGTGGTCGTCTCCTCGTGCTTCTCGCCGCCGGTCAGGGTCGGCTTGGTGGATTCGCTATGCTGCGTTTCGCACCCGACGATCGCGAAGAGGCCCGTGCACAGGGTTGCCGCAAGGATGAGGCAGGACAGCGTCTTCATTCGGTTCCTCCAAAAGAACTTCAGTTCCTGCGTCCCGTTGACGCGGCCCCAATTTGCCACAAGGCGGGCTGCCCCGTAACTCCTAATTTTCTCGCGATTCGTTTCGCGCCCGGCGCGCGATCGAAACCCACCCCATCGCCCGCTCATTTCTTCCCCTCCCCCGCCGCCCGGTTCCGCGCCTCGGCGGCGTTCACCAACTGCTGCACTTCCTGGCGACTTCCCATCCACTCCACATGCCCGTCCGCGAACGCAACGTTACGCCCCGTGGACGTGGATTCGTAAAGCACCGCCACGTCCGGCGGCACTTTCTGCAAATCTCCCATCGGCCGGATGTAGATGTAGCCGACCGTTTCCTTGGGGTTCAGCGGATCGACCAGCACCTGCGGCGACATGTCCATCTCCTTGATCAGCACTTCCAGGTCCGGCGGGATTTGGCCATTATGGTTGTTCGCGTACATGATGAACCCCTGCATGATCTGGCGCATGTTTGCCGCCGACTGTTGGCGGGCCACCTGGACGATCTCCCGCATGATGACAGGCATGACTGCCTTTCGGAAATCGGGCGCCCACCGCACCTGATCGCCCGCCGTCGTCGGCGCCTGCGCCTCGGACAACCCCGCCGCCACCCGGAGCGGGGGCAGCAATTGCTCCTGTTCCGCCCGCACGTCGGGCAGCGCCTGTGCCGCCAGCCTGGCGATCGCCTGCGCCGCCGGCGCGTCAGGCGCCTGAATGACCATCCTCACGTTCGGGTTCGGCGGAAGCTCAGCCGACAACCCAATCCACTCGATCCCGCGCGAGAGCGTGGTGATCGGCACGGGACCCTTCGCGACCGGGAGGCTCGGCAGGTTCTCCTCGAAGGATTTGCGGAGCACCTGTGTGGGGATGACAACGATTCGGATCGTCTCCTGCCCGGCGGCCAGCGCCTGCGCCCAGGCTGGCGGCAGCGATGCGGAGGAGACTTGAGACACGCCTCGGCCGGGCCGTGATCCGACCACGGCGTTGCCGACTCGCTGCGCCTCCAACCGACAAGCGCGCAGGCTGTCGATCACCTTCTGCGCGCCGCGCGACCCCTCCAGCGGAAAGACCCAGACGCCCCTCGGCTCGTGGCGGTCCAGAATGTCCGGCAGCGTTAACAGCCAGTATGCCCGCTTCACCCCGGCGTCGCGCGCCTCCATCATCAGCCCGCCCCACTTGTCGAACGACGGCTTCCACCACCGCCGCAGCATATCGCAGGACGCCTGGTCGAGGCCCTGCTCCTTCACGCGCTCGATCAGCCAGCCCAACGCCCCGTTCGGGTCAACGCGGCCGAGCTCGACTCGCGTCACGACGAGCGTCTGGGCATCCACAAACGGCGCGACCGCATCATCCGTTTGCTGCGCAATGCTCGTGTTCGCGACGAACAGCAACGCCGCGATCCCGGCAAGGAAACAATGGGCTCGCATCGAATCTCCAGTAAACCGATGCTTCTTTTCTCGAAGACGCCGACCGTGACACGGGTTTTCAACCCGTGCCGGCGACTCCGGATGGGTCAAGGACGCCTTGCTCCCCACGGACATCCCGCACGGGTTGAAAACCCGTGTCACGAGGCCGCTCGGTTTGATGTCCCTATCTCGCGATCGTCAGCTCGTACCGCTCGCCGTGCGACGGGTATTCGTCGTATGCGGGCGCATCGATCATCACGTCC
>DASXMX010000160.1:0-9406 GCA_036495445.1 Tepidisphaeraceae bacterium | reverse complement strand
TGCGTTACGGTCGAGCAGTGAGATGGCAAGGATTACTTCGTGCCCGGCCTCCTGTACGGCATCGACGGCCTTGAGAATTGAATCACCCGTGGTGACGACATCATCGACAATCACGACCTTTGACGGTCGAGCGGGAATCGGGCCCTCTATTTCTTTCATCGTGCCGTGTTTCTTGACATCTTTGCGAACGACGAAAACTGGGAGAGGTCGCCCGATCGTCTCGCTGATTGCCGCAACCGCGCCGACGATCGGGGTCGCGCCCATGTCCATACCGCCGACCGCGTCAACCCGCAAGGCCGCTATTTCGGAAAGGATGGCTTTGGCAATAAGCAGTGCGCCCTGCGGGTGCATCGCTGTCAGCTTACCGTCAACGTAATACGTCGAACTTTTTCCGCTCGCGAGGATGAAATGACCTCGCCTGAGCGATTGCTGTTCCAGCAGTATTGCCAGTTCCGGGTATCTCGGCACGCCCATCCTCTCGAAAAAACACCGTTCTCGCTTTGGAACAGTAGCGGAACGTCGCCGAAAACTCCACCGCCGGACCGGCTTGCGACACACCCCCACAAGGATCCCGTTGTGATCGGTGGGTCCTTTTGTGGACGGAGACCGGCCTGTCGCATCTCGGGCTCTCCAAGAACTGTCCCAGGCTTGCCGGACGACCGGAGAAGCCCAATCCGACCCTGGTTGGAGCCGCCTCCCGTGTGCACGTCAATTCGCCCGCTGCCCGTCCCCGGCCGGCATCGGCTTGGTGCAGAACTGGGCCAACGCCTGGGGATGGAAGAACAGCCGGTTGCGGCCGGTCCGCAGCAGGTTGCGCTGGCGGAGCTGGGTGAGAGCCAGGCTCACCGTCTCCCGCGCCGCGCCGACGGCTTGGGCGAGCTGCTGGTGGGTGATGCGGAGGATGACGCCGCCGTCTTCCTGCGGGGTGGCGGCCGCGGTGCGGCTGAACCGCACCAGCGTGTTGATCAGCCGCTGGTTGCAGTCATCGAAGACGAGCCGGGCGGCGGCTTCGTTGGCCGCCTCGAGCCGGCTGGCGAGCTGCGCCACGATCTCCACCGCCATGCCCGGCTGGTGGGCGAGCACGTCCATCAACTGGTTGGCCGGCAGTTTCCACAGAATCGAATTCGAGACGGTGACCGCCCGGCTGCCGTACGTCGCGTTGTGCGCCAGGGCGGCGATGCCGAACCAGTCGCCCGGGCCCAGGATGTCGGCCAGCCGCGTCGACCCGTCCGGGCCGATCTGGTAAACGCGCACCTGGCCCGACTCGATGAAGTACAGGTCTTCCGCGGGAGTAAGAGGTTCGAACAGGGTGGAGCTCTCCGGCACTTCCATCCGCCGGGCGCCCAGGGACGTGTTCGCGAACACCGTCCCGATATTCCGCGAGCCGTCCGTCGTCATAACCGGCTCGGTTGCTGGGTAGGTCGTCATACCGGATCTCCTGCAACGCATCGAACGATTCGCCGCGTCCGCGGACCGATGTCGTCCGGCTAGGACCTGCATTGTTCGTGCGTTGCGGGGACCATCGTAAGACGCCCCACCAAGGGGCAATACTTCGTGAAATCCCCAGAACGGCCTCAGGAAATCCGGTAATTTCGCTTACACTTGCGGCCGCAATCATCGGTGAAAACACAGGGGATGTCAGGTTTCTCACCTTCCGCCACCCACATTCCTCTTCCCGGCGAACCGATTGCCTCGTGACACGGGTTTTAACCCGTGCTGAGATCTCCATATAACGTAGTCGGCCGGATTCGCGCCGTTCGTCAGGTTTTCGGAACCCCAATCAGCCGCCCACGCCCAAGTCCTTGGTTGTGAACAGGCTCTCGAACGTGTACCCGGCTCCCTCGATGTTGGCGCGGGCACCTTCGAGGGGGTCGATCACCGCGACGATCCGATCGATCTTCGCGCCCGCATCTTTGAGCGACTTGGCGGCTTCGAGCACCTGGCCGCCGGTGGTGAGCACGTCTTCCACAATCGTAACGGTCTCCCCCGGCTTAAGCGTTCCCTCGATGAGTTTGCTGGTGCCGTAATCCTTCTTCTGATTTCGGATGATGACGAACGGCTTGCCGCAGGCCATCGCGGTGGCGCCGGCCAGGGCAACGGCGCCCAGTTCGGCCCCCGCGATGCGGTCGACGCTCGCGCCGATCCTTTGCGCAAACATTTCCCCCAGCGCGCGGAGGATATCAGGCTGGGTCTCGAACAGGTACTTGTCGAGGTAATAATTGCTCTTTCGGCCGCTGCGCAGGGCGAATTCCCCGCGAAGGAGGGCGACGTCGGCGATCCGCCGGGCAAGCGCGTCTCGTGTCATGCGAGCATGATGGGCGGGGGGTCAGAGGCGTCAAATGGGGAGGGAGATTGCAACTTGCAGTACCTCGCAACCGCTCATCGGTGTCCCGCCCCGGCCGCGCGCCCCGCGGAGGCGTGGCCGGTGGGGTGGAATACCACGCCGGGGGCGATCGGGGTGCCTGCGGTGGGATTCACGCCATTGGTTCCGTGTGAGGCGGGGGTGAAGCTGCCCCAACTGCCCCCGAAGTAGCTGAACCCGACGCCCCAGCCGATGCCACAGCCATACCAGCCGCAAATAGGGAAATACGTGCTGCTTTGGGTCCGGCCCAGGTAATAGTTGTAGTCCAGTTGTTGCCGGTCGGGTGAGGATGAAGGATCCAGAGGGGTGACGAAGGTTTGCACGTACGGGTCTGCGGGATGCTGCACGGCCGCAATGCGCAGCGGCTCCATCGGCGGTATCGATGCCTCTGTCGTTTGGGTACTTGCTGCCGCAGGCCGCGGCGGGTTCAGGGCAACCCGGCGGCGGATCTGTTCGGCCAGTTCGTCCTCCAGCGTGAAGACGTCGGCGGCCGGCGCGGTCGCCTTGATCGCGGTCACCGGCTTTCCGGTGCTCACATCGAACACCTGGCCCGTGACGCGAAGGTCGTTGCCCGCAGTGGCGACGTGGCCAAGCACGACGACTGTCGCCCCGGCCCGCTTTGCCGCGTCGACCGCCGCCGCGGCGTCGGCGGCCGTGTCGTCTGTCGACAGCACCCGGCCCGGCGCGGCCGCGGTGAGGTCCGCCACCACACTCTGCTGGATCGACTTGCCCAGCCACGGCTGCGTCTCTGCGGGATTGAGCGGGGCGAACGGCAAGACCAGCACCGTCGCGCTATTTGCCGTTGCCTCCGCGGCATCGACCTCGCGCGCCCATGCGATAACAGCAAGTGCAAGGATCCCTAGACGAGCCGCGGCCGAGAGCTGTCGCATGGCGGCGATTCTAACCGCGTCCGCCGCCGACGACGCAAGAGGCTTATCCAAAGGTTGAAGCCGCAGGCCGTCCTAACTGTGAAATGGCCGGGAAAATGGGCCGGGCATGCAATCTGTGACGGACCGCTTCCCAAGCGGTCGGAAAAAATGTAAAGTGGTTGGGCCGGTTCTGCACATCGAACTGGTTGAAGGCGCGGGGGTATCACATCGAATCGAGGAAGGCGCCGTGGGCGTGACCATTCTCTTTGCCGATGACCACCGGATGACCCGGGAGAGTCTGGCCATGGTGCTCGAACAGCAGCCGGACTTCACCGTCGTCGCCCAGACCGGCGACGGCCGGGCGGCCGTCCAGTTGGCCGCGGAACTATCTCCGGACGTCGCCATCGTCGATGTCACCATGCCGGGCCTGAACGGCATCGAGGCCACCCGCCAGATGAAGGCCCACAATCCTGCGCTCCACGTGATCGTGCTGTCCATGCACCTGGAGCGGCAGTTCGTCGCCGAAACGCTGGCCGCGGGCGCGTCCGCATACCTGCTGAAGGATTGCCCGGTCGATGACCTGGCCCATGCAGTCCGCGCGGTCATCAGGGGCGAGACGTTCCTGAGCCCCAAGGTGCAGGACGTGCTGGTCCGCAGCTATCTCGACACGTCCGGCCCACCCGCCGCGGCATCAGCCCTGCAGGCACTCTCCCCGCGGGAGCGGGAGATCATGCAGTTGGTTGCCGAAGGCAAGAGCACCAAGGAGATCGCGCGCCTGCTCGGCCTCAGCGGCAAGACGGTCGACGGGCACCGCCGGCAGATCATGGTGAAGCTGAAGTTCGACAGCGTGGCCGACCTGACGCGCTATGCCATTCGCGAAGGCGTCGCGACGTTGAGCTGAGGGCTAAGAAAAATCTCCCCCCGGCCCGCCGCCTCGATAGCGGCCAGCAGTTCGTCGAGCGGACACCCCTTCAGCACGTATGCGCTGGCGCCGGCGGCGAGCATCTGCGCAACAAACTGCCGCTCCGGGTGCATCGACACCGCAACCACTCGCGTGACGGGGTTGTCGCGGCGGATCGAGCGGGTCGCCTCGATGCCGTTGAGGCCCGGCATCGTCACGTCCATCAGCACCACGTCGGGCCGCAGCTCCCGGGCCATGCGCACCGCGGCCCGGCCGTTGTCGGCTTCCCCGACCACCCGGAATCCCGGTTGCTCGCTCAACATCGCGCGCAGGCCCTGTCGCATGAGGGCGTGGTCGTCGGCGAGCAGAATCGTTGTCGTCATCGTTGTTGTCATCATGGTGTTCATGCCACGGCCTCCGGAGCATGGGCCAGCGGCGCGGTGACGGTGACGGCGGTACCGCCGCCCGGGCGGGCTTCGATCCGCACCGATCCACCGAGCCGCACGAGTCGCTCGCGGATGTTGAACAGGCCGAACCCGCCCTTCGCGTAGTCGAGAGTTGCCGGGGCGCAATACCCGCACCCGTCGTCCTCGACGATGATCGCGAGCGCGCCGGAAGCTTCGTCGTGCCTCATCCGCACCCGGCAGACCGAAGCGCGGGCGTGCTTGGCCACGTTGACCATCAGTTCACGGACCGCCTGGAACAGGACGATGCGGGTCTCTTCCGAGAGGGGCGGCCGCTGGCGATCCCACTCGAATTCGACCGCGAGCCCGTGATCGCTCCGCAACCGGTCGCCCAGCCATTGAATCGCCGGCCCGAGCCCCAGTTCGTAAAGGACGGGTGGGCTGATGTCGGCGGTCAGCGTGCGTGCCTGGGCGATCGCCTGGTCGATCAGGTCATAGGCTTCGGACAGCCGCGGGTCCGCGGAGCCGTGCCCGTCGGACGCGCCGTTGCCCCGTGCCGCCCCGTTCTCGCCCGGCCCCGCGGCCCCCCGGCGGGCGGCGTCGATCTTCAGCTTCGCCAGCGCCAGCATCTGCACGACGCTGTCGTGCAACACCGTCGCAATCCGCCGCCGCTCCCGTTCCTCGGCGATCATCAATTCGGCGCCGACGTTCCGCAGGTGCTCCTGATTTTGCTTGGCCTCCGCTTCGGCCCGTTGGCGTTCGGTCAGGCTGTTTCGGGCGGCGGCGGCCTCCAATTCGTACCGCCGCTTCGCCTGGTGCAGCGCGCCGTTTAACGACGCGATCAGGATGCCCACGAGCGTGAATAAGACGAGCCGGTCCAGGTCACCGATGTTGGTGACCCACCCGTCCGGCGGGAGCAGGTAGTAGTCTGCAGCCGCCGCGCTAATCGCAACCGACAGCACGCCCGGCCCCAGCCCCCCATGCCAGGAGCTGATCGCGACAGCGGCATACAACAGGAAGAACGGGCTGAACCGCGCCCACGGCTCGTGCAGCCAGGCCGTCAGCCCCAGCGCCACCCCTGTGGTGAGCACAGCGAAACCGTAACGCTCCAACGGGCTGGTCCGCTTTAACGCCATAGCCGGCCGCCGGTCACCTGTCTCCATGCTCTGGTCCCCCAAGTCCACTCAAAACTTCCCGAGGGCGCGATTATTTCCGCCGCGAGGAAATTCCTCGACCAGTGAAAGCCGCAAATCCAAAGGAGCGACAATCTGATTAAGACGCCGGCCACGATCAAACGATTCGACCCACTACTGGTAGCCCACGGCCGCGTCCGACGGAATCCGAAACACCCGGCGTTCGGGCTCATCGCGTGGGGCGCCGGCTCGCCCGCATGGGAGGTCGCCAACTACGGCGACGACAACGCCCATACCCTGCTCGGAACGATGGCCGCCGCCGCGTGCCTCCGATCCGACGCATGGGACGCACCGATCCTCCAAGCCCTGCTCGCGAACCTTCGCACTACGAGAAAGCTCGGTTTTCGAGGCGATCGAATCGACATCCCGGCACTCGAGCAAAACGGCTGGCACGAGTATCACGACGCCTCGCCGGTGAATTATTCGCCGCACTTCGAAGCCTATCCGTGGGCGTGCTTCCTCTAGGCGTATCGCCATACTTGCGAGCGCGAGTTTCTCGATCGCGCCGTGACCGCCATCGGCATAACCATGCATGCTTACCTGGACGGTTGGCGGTGGGGCAGTAATCTCGAGCGGGCGCGCATGTTGCTGCCGCTGGTATGGCTCGTTCGCGCGGACGCCACGCCCGAACATCGCCGATGGCTCTCGCAAATCGCGGCCGATTTGCTGAAGGATCAAGCGGCGTGCGGCGCCATCAGCGAGCGGCTCCGGGAACACGGCGCCGGATTCGTCACGGCCCCCGCGATCGCGCGTCGGCCCGCGCGATAACAATCGATTGTGCGCGATGACCGGCCCGGTTATGATGTTTGGCCAGCGGGCGCGAGGATCGCTTCGCGCGCCGCCGCGTGGAACCGCTTGCGGGCTTTTCTCCAGGGCACATCGATGAGCACTTCCGCGGCACCTGCCGATCTTTCCCGCTACGCCTGGGCCGACTACCTCGATTGCATGGAGGGGCTGCCCGAGCCGATGGTCCTCCACAGCCCGGCCAAGGCGCGGGGCGGCCCGTCGTTGGGGTGGGGGTTGCTCGCCACGGCCGCCGTCACGGCCGCGGCGATCTGGATCAGCGAACTCCCGTTCGCGCCGTTCACGCTCAAGGGCAATCGGCACCCGGTCGAGAGCGTGATGACCGCGATCATTCTCGGGATGATCGCCGCCAACCTGCTGCCATTGCCCAAACTCCTTCAGCCGGGACTGCGGTTCACCACCAAGAAACTCCTGCCGCTGGCCATAATCCTGCTGGGCGCCCGGCTCGACTTTCTCGCGGTCGTCCGCGTCGGGGGCGAGGCGCTGTGGATGAGCGTCGCGACCATCGTGTTCGGACTGAGCCTGTTCCTGCTGTGCATCCGCCTCGGCTGGGTGTCGCGAAACCTCGGGCTGCTGCTGGGAGTGGGGACCTCGATCTGCGGCGCCACCGCTGTTGTCGCCGCCGCGCCGGTCATCGACGCGGACGAAAAGGACGTCACGTTCAGCGTCGCCACCGTGACGATCTGCGGCCTGCTGGCGATGTTCGTCATGCCGGCCGTGGCGCAGGTGTTGCACTTGAGCGACCGGGCGTTCGGCGTGTGGGCCGGGCTGTCGATCCACGCCATGCCGCAGGTCGTCGCCGCCGGGTTCGCCTACAGCCAGCCGGCGGGGGACACCGCCACGATCGTGAAGCTCGCCCGCGTCTGCCTGCTGGCGCCGGTCCTGTTGGTGGTCGGCTGGCAGGTGGCGCGCGCGGGGCGGACGACGCCGGGCCGCCGCGTCCGGCTCCTGAACGTCTTCCCGCTCTTCGTATTGGGGTTCCTTGCGATGGCGCTGCTCCGCACCACCTCGCTATTGCCAGACCTGACGGTCCGCCTCTCCCCGACCGCGGCGCTGGGGGCCGGGGCTCACGACGTCAGCCTCGCCCACCTTTGCGAGACCGTTTCCAAGTTCCTCATCGTCGGCGCGATGGCCGCGGTTGGGCTGGAAACCCGCTTCAGTGCCCTGAAGAAAACCGGCCTGCGCCCGCTGCTCTTGGGCGTGACTGCATCAGTCGTCCTCGCGGCCGCGATCCTCGTCGCGATCAAGGCCATGCGGATGTAGTAAGAGGGCCGCTGCACGCGCATGCGACTCGTTGATAGCTCTCGATCGAGACGACGCAGTCGGTCCAGTCGGAAAGGATGCGCTGCAGTTCGGCCGCGATCTGTTCGCATTTTTCTAAGCTCATCGACATGGTGCGATCCCGGTTCTGGATGCACTCTATCCGTGAAGAGTGAGCGAAGGTGCGGCTATGCTTTCCGATCAGCAAAATCCGTGGAAGGGTCAGTATCCATTTCCGCCTGTTCCATCCGGCCCTCCGTCGGATCGTGATACGTCGGCCTCCGCGAGCAGTTGATCTTCCGTGGGCAGAATCTCGCGCCGTCGCTCCATCGGGTTCACCATTTGCCGCATGTCGTACCAGACCTCGTTTGCGCCACACTCTGGCCCGAGTTTCAGAAGGTCAAGGACGCCGACGAACTCAAAATGAACGGGATTGCCGTCCGAGTTCCGGTAGGAATGGCACGCGGCCTCTCCCGATCGCCTCGCCTTGGCCAGTGCGGCGCCGGCCGACGGGCACTGCACGACGACGATTCGTTCCTCGCAAATTCGGCGCTTGGACGAGACGCCGTTCATCTCGACCCGAAACTGAAACAGGAGCTTGGCCGCGTACCGAGTGCGCGACCGGCGACGTGTCTGGGTGGGAGATCGGGCGTTCATGAACTGGGCACGTAGTGTAACGTCGCGTCCGCCCGCACCAAGCCGCATTGCTTTTCGGGTGAATCGCAACGCGACGCGGAGCGCTCCGTTTTGCGTCGCGGCTAACCGGGTGTGTCCAAGCCCGATCTTGCTCGATTCGCTCAATCGCCGGCTGGGGCAGATTAAGATTCAAAAATGAACAAAATTCTCAGCGCGTCGCCGCGTGCGATGCCGTGAAAGATGTTACAATGCTGCCCGCATCGGGCATCCTTCGACCGTTAAAACATGGATGTGGCAACGGCGGGATAGTCATTTCTTCCCGCGTGCATGTGTGGATGGGGTATGTCATGGTGAACAACAATGGCAATGGCCGGCCGAGCCGCGCGCCGCGGGGCCGGTCCATTGGGGATTCGCAAGGGGGCGGCGTCTCGGTTGAACCCGGCAGCAGCGCCGTAAATGGCTTGAGCGCGAGCAACGTCGGCGCGGGCACCAGCGGGTTGACCGGCAGCGGCATCGGTTCGAGCGCGGCCGGGGCCGGCGGCTCGCAGGCCGTGCCACCGCCGCGATGGATGGGCAAACGCGTCGGCCGCTTCCGGCTCGTGGGCCTGCTGGGCCAGGGGGCGATGGGCCGGGTGTTCCGGGCGGAGGACACGCTGATGGGCCGGCACGTGGCCCTGAAGCTGCTGCCGCGGACGGTCAAGAGCAAGGGGGGCGTGAGCGTCGGCCCAGAGATGCTGATCCGCGAGGCCAAGGCCGCCGAGGCGATCGAGCACCACAACGCGGTGGCGGTGTACAGGGTCAACCAGGCCGGGGACGTCTGCTACGTGGCGATGGAGCTGCTGGAGGGCGGCAGCCTGCGCGACCTGGTGCGGGCGGCCGGGCCGATGGACCTGACGCGGGCGTGCCTGCTCTGTGCCGAGGCGGCCGAGGCGCTGGCGGCGGCTCATGCCGCGGGCGTGGTCCACCGCGACGTCAAG
>DASXMX010000159.1:0-3808 GCA_036495445.1 Tepidisphaeraceae bacterium | reverse complement strand
CCGTCCGGCGTGGCCGCGTCGCCGTGGCGGCCGGACTTGGCCGCCGCGAAGACGCCAGCGTAGGCCGCCGTGCCGTTCGTGTCCGAGCTGCCGGCGTGCAGGACCAGGTCGTTGTCGGACATGTCCAGCGTGCTCGTCGCGTCGATCGAGAACGTCGGGTCGGTGGTTGCACCCAGCGTGCCGACGACCAGCACGTCGTGGTTGTCGTGCGTGCGGCCCGCACCCACGCTGGCCACCTGCAGCTTGGCCCCGTTGCTCAGCGAGACGCCGCCGACGTGGATGTCGGTCGGGCTGGTGGCCGGCTGGATCACCAACTGGGCCGCGGAACCACTCTCGACGATGTTCGGCTCGTCCGTGCCCGGGTCGGCGTCGATCACGGCCGAGCCGGTGACCGTCAGCGTGTGCGTCGCGGCGTCCCAGCTCGCCAGGCTGTCCGCCGCCAGCCACGAGGGCAGCAGGGGGGCGGCGATCGTCTGGGCGTAAGCGGCCGATTCGCTGGCGGCGAAGTTGGCGTCGCCGGCGTAGGCTGCGATCAGGTTATGGGTGCCAACCGAAAGCGTCCCCGCAGGGACGGTCAGGGTTGCCGAACCGCCGTTGAGGGTACCGGTGGCCACGACGGCGTTGTTGTTGCTGGCATCTACTAGCGTCACCGCCTCGCCGTCCGGCACGCCGTCGCTCACCGTCACCGTGAAGGCAAGTGGCTGCGCGGGGGTGGAGGGATTGGAGCCGCTTGCGAGTGCAAGCGTTACGGCGGGCGTCGGGTTAGGGGACAGTTCGAAAACGGTGCCCGCGTCCCCAGGCCCGCCGTTTGACGTGGAGCCGTAAATGTTCCCAGATCCGTCGAGCGTCACGCCCCATTGGGGGAACGCGCCGTTAGGGCCCCGGAATACCGCCAGCACGGTGAGCGTGCTCGATCCCTTGGCAAGTTCGAACACCGCGCCGTCGGCAGATTGCCCGTATGATGCGGGGCCGCCGCCTTGTGTGGCGCCGTAGAGGTTGCCTGCCGGGTCGATCGACAGCCGTTTGGGCTGCATGCCGGTGGTCGTGAGGTCAAACGTGGCCAGGGTGGTGAGCGTGCCCGAACCGCTGGGCAGCTCGAATAGAACGCCGAAGTTGGTCGGCCCGCCACCCGTCGTGGTCCCGTAAAGGTTGCCGGCCGCATCGCCTACGACGCCGCCGAGAGGGAACTTGCCATTGGTGCCGTTGAACGAGGCGAGTGTGGTGATTTGATTCGAACCTTTGGCCAACTCGAAGACGGTGCCGTCGCCGGAGGGCCCGCCGGTGTTGGTCGTCCCGAAAAGGTCGCCGGCGGCGTCCAACGTCAGGTCGGTGCTCGGCCGGTTGGTGAGGGAACTGTCGAACGAAGCGAGGGCGGTCAGAGTGTGCGTTCCGCTGGCAATTTCAAACACCACACCTTTGTTGTTCGAGCCGCCGTCGTAACTCGTGCCGTACAGGTTGCCCGCGCTGTCCGAGATCAGGCTCGAGTTGGGGATCGCGATGTAACCGCTGAACGCCGCCAACGTGGTGACGGCGTTCGAACCCTTGGCGACCTCGTAGACGCCTGATGACGAGGCGCCGAACACGTTCCCTGATGTGTCTACGAATGGCGTATAAGCGGGATCCGCATAGGGAGTGGCGAACGAGGCGATCGTGGTCACACTGTCCGATCCCTTGGCGATTTCAAAAACCGTCCCATCGCCCATCGTCCCGCCCTGCTGCGAGGTACCGTAGAGGTTGCCCGCTGAATCGAATGCCATCCCGCAATAGAGGGACGCCGCGTTGGTCCCGTCGAACGAGGCGACGACGACAGGCACGCTGGCACCCTTGGGAAGCTCATATACGGTGCCCGTTCCGCCGCTCCCTCCCTGGCTCGTCGTTCCGTAGAGATTGCCGGCGGCATCCAGCGTAACGCTGGCCTGCGGGATGACACCGGTGTTCAAATTGAAGGACGCGAGCGTCGTCAGCGCGCCCGACCCACTGGCAATTTCGAACACGGTGCCATTGCCGCTCGGACCTGACCTCGACGTGGTGCCGTAAAGGTTGCCCGCGGCATCGAGCGTCGGGGGGCCGAACGGCTGGGCCCCGTTGTTGAACGCGGCGAGCGTCGTAATTGTGTTGGAGCCGCTGGCGATCTCAAACACCGTTCCGCCGGGGTTCGGTGTCCCCGGGCCGGCGGCAATACAGGATCCGTAGATATTGCCCGAGCCGTCCAGCATGATGGCGGCGCCGGTTCCGGTTGCCGTCGTCAACGAGGCGATCGTCGTCGATGTGTTTGAACCGGGTGCGATCTCGAAAACTTCGCCCTGTCCATAGGCTCCGCCTGAGGAGTCGGTCCCGTACAGATTGCCCAACGGGTCGATCGCGAGTGCGCAGCCGCTGCCGAACGAAGCAAGCTGAGTGAGCGAGGTCGAGCCGAGGGGGATCTCGAAGATCTCACCCAAACTGCCCGTCACGTGTTGCCGCGCTGTCCCATAAAGGTTGCCCGAGCCGTCGAGCGTCACGCCGAGATACGGGTACGCGCCGTTGGACCCGTCGAACGAAACAAGTGTCGTGATCGCGTTGGACCCCTTTGCTACTTCGAACACGGTCCCGTCATTGTAGGTCCCGCCCTGGTTCGTCGTGCCGAAGAGGTCGCCGGAGGCGTCCAGCGTCACCCCGACGTCGGGTTGCGCGCCGTTGGCTCCATCGAACGACGCGAGGGTAGTCAGCGCGGATGAACCGGCCGCGATCTCGAACACCGTGCCGACGCTGTTCGGACCGCCCCCGGTCGTTGTCCCATACAGGCTTCCGCTGGCGTCAGCGACCAGCATCGAGTAGTTCGGGTTGGCCCCGGTGGCATTCACCCCAAAGAGCCCCAACTCGGTCAGCTTGTAAGCCGAAAGCAGAAGCCGGCGTTCCATCGCTTCCAGATGCGGCCGCAAGCCCGTGCCGACGGCTTGGGTCATGCGGCAGTTCCGCGGGCGGCCCGCATCTCCATCCGTGGCGTGAGCCCGCCCTTGGCGACGCGGGGAAACTGAACACAAACGCGCTGAGTTTCTCGATGCCACGAGATGTTCCTCCCAACCCGAAAAACGCGAGCGGGCGTCCGCCCGAACCTGGATTTCCACTGACGTGACGAGGGTCCCCTTCCCCACGCGCGGGTGTAGTCATCCGCGGGGGATGGAACCTTGAATCTGCCTGGATCTACAGAACCCCACCCAGTGCGGACGGGCGGCTTAGGTCCCCGGATCCGAATCGGAGCAGATCATAGATTCGGATGGACCGCCATGCAATCGTTAAAATCTGGAAGTTTTCCCCTCCCGCATCGAAGGTCAGGAAAAAGCACGACGCTGCCCCAGACATGTACTTCTCCCGTTTCCTCGCTCGAACGCGCTGAGTTCGCCGATGCCACATGGTTTTCCTTCCCAACTCTTCCGGTCACTGCATTATCTGATGCGCAAGGGCGACAACTTTTTCGGAACGAGCTGCGCCCGTCACGCGACGAACCGCCCCTCGCCCGCCGCGCGGGCTTGGCCCAACGTGGCGAGGGTTTCGAGCAGGTCGGCGACCTTGTCGGCGGGGGCGCGGGTGAAGGTGCGGGCGAGGTCTTCGGCGGTGGCGGGGCGGCCGCGGGATTGGAGGGCGGCGCGGACGGCGCGGGCTTGTTCGGAGCATCAGAGCGGGACCGTCACGGTTTCGCAAGCGTCAAGGGGAGGTGCCCGGTCAGGATCGTTGGTGATTTGCAAGATCGAGTTCGCAACCCAGAGGTTGCCCGGTCCGCATCCGATTCTGAGCCCGTGTAGCCGGGGAGCTTGCTCCCCGTATTCGC
>DASXMX010000158.1:0-15270 GCA_036495445.1 Tepidisphaeraceae bacterium | reverse complement strand
TTTCGGGAACGGGGAGCAGTTATTCCGCAAGGCGCTCGACCGCCCCGGTTGTGTCGAAATCGGTGGAGATGCTAAGGTGCCGCCACTTCTTGTCGGATGCGATTCGGGTCTGTTCGTACTGTTCGGCGGCGCGTACCGCATCGCTTCCCAGAAGCAATCGGAGCGGAGGTTCGTTCATCGCCGCCAATTGAAGAATGACGGCGGCAGCCTTGGCGGGGTCACCCGGCTGTTTGCCGTCGTAATCGCGCTGAAACCTCGCCGCGGCGCCGACCGACGAATCGTACTCCGGCCGGCCGGGGCTGATGGCTGTCGAAGAACCGGCGAAATCCGTTCGGAATCCCCCCGGCTCGACGATCGTCACCTTGATGCCCAGCGGCGCGGTCTCCTTTGCCAATACTTCGGAGAATCCTTCCACGCCCCACTTCGCCGCGGAGTAGGGCGCTCGCCCCACCGCGCCCACCCGGCCACCAATCGAGGAAATCTGGATGATGTGGCCCGACCGCTGTTCCCGCATCAGCGGAATCGCGGCCTTGGTGACATTGATGACGCCGAAAAGGTTCGTCTCAATCTGCTGGCGAAAATCGGCGAGGCTGGTCTCCTCGATCGAGCCAACGTTGCCGTAGCCGGCGTTGTTCACGAGTACGTCGAGTCTGCCAAACGCATCCACCGCCGCCCGCACCGCATCCTCCGCGGCGGTTGCATCCGTGACATCCAGTGGAACGACGCGAATGTGGTCCGGCGAGCATCGTGCGAGGTCGGCAAGCTGCGACGGATTCCGCGCCGTGGCGATGAGCTGGTGTCCGTCCGCAGCCACCGCGTTTGCCAACGCCCGCCCCAGGCCGCGCGACGCGCCCGTGATTAACCATACCTTTGCCATCACGACCTCGGTTCACAGCACGAACCGTCCCGCCATCTGGGACGGTTGTACGTCGTGGTGGCAGATTTTTCTATTACACGCCTTTGGTCAGGTGCTCGGTCTGCTCAATGACCTCCCCGATTGCGGGGGAGCAAGCTCCCCGGCTACATGGGAAGACGGAATTATGCCGCTTCGAGGACGATGCCGAGGCGATGGCCCCAGCGGAGCTTGCGGTAGGCCTGGATCGTCACGTGCTCGGCGTCGAGCATCGTGCGGAGCGACTCGGCGGCGAGGTCGGCGCGATCGACCAGGAGTCTCAGGGACGGCAGTCGCCTCGAATCGATCGAGAACTGCGGCACCGCCATCCCGATCAGTTCGCGGTTCTCCGCCAGCCACCGGTACGCGGCGGCGATCGAACGCAGCTCGCCCAACCCCTGACTGGCCGCGACGACTAGCACGAGGCCCCGGTCGCGGCCGACTGCCAATCGCGCCTCGACGCACATCGGTGGCCGGAGCGGGCACTCGATCAGTGCGTTGCCGGCCTTCCTTAATACCGCGGCGAGGATCGTCTGATTCGACGCGTCCGCCCCGGGCAGATCGATGACCTCAACGATCGAATCGTCGTGATGCGATGCCGGCGCCCGGACGACCGGAGATTCGACCGTTGGCTGCACCGGGGCCGCTTCGAGCGGGACGTCCGGCGTCCGCGGCTCGTTCGGCACGACCACGTCCGCGATCAGCGCGCGGGCCTCTTCCAGGACCGAGGGGTCGCGCATGCCTTGCTGTTCCATGGTTTGCTCGTCAACGGGCGCGACGGCGGCCTCCTCCAGCGCGGCCTTGGCCCGATCGATGAACTCGGCCACCACGCCCCATTGCGGCGCGGCGGCAAGCTGCGCCTTGTCGCGCGTCGGGCGATACAGGAGCACGAGGTGCTCGCTCACGCGTTCCACCGGCCGAACCGCCGGCTCGGCGTCGAGCCGCCAGTCGAGGAACTGCTGGCAGACGCCCGACAGCTTCTGAAAGACGCGGGCGTCCTGCGCCTCGTCGGCGGCATCGAGCACCGACAGGGCGAGCCGCGGGCGGACCGCCTCGGCCAGCCCCTTGAGCATCCGGTAGCTCGCAACGACGCCGTCGTGGTCGCTCGTGCAGAGCAGCACCCAGCGGTCGATCGCGCGGAGCAGCGCCCGCGCCTCGGGGGTGCGCGGGTTGGGGAGCAGCACGAGCCACTGCTCGACGTCCCAGTTCATCTCCTCCAGGGCCTCGCTCATCTGCCGGGGCTCGGCGCATTCGGGCGGGAGGTCGGGTTCGTGCCCGGCGGCGGGGCTGCCGCCGGCCGGGTCGAAACACATGAGGCGAAGTTCGGAGGCATCGAGTTCGATCAGCCCGACCCGCCCCACCGCCGCGGCGCGGTGGCGGGCGTATCGCTTGACGTAATCGAACTGCTTGCCATTGAGGTGCGCGCCGATGATCGCGGCGACCGGGACGGCCTTCCGCCGCGGCTCCGCCGACGGCGCGGGCTGGGCGCCGGCCCCGCCGCCGTACATCCGGGCAAATTCCTCGGGCGTCAGGTCGATCGACTCGTCCGTCCGCGGCGGCTGCGGCGCCGGCTGCGGCGGTGTCCACTGCGCCGCCTGCTGCGGCGGGGGGGTCCGCTGCGGCGGCTGCGCGCCGTCCGTCTGCCGGTCCCTCACGTTGCTGAGGAACAGGTGGCTGATCTCGCTCAAGCTGCGCTTTTTGGGCTTCTGACCGTCGTCCGACATGACCGCTCCGGAAGGAAGTTGCCAGTTGTTAGTTGCCAGTTGCCAGGGAAATGCCGGCACTGGCAACTAACAACTGGCAACTGGCAACTCGCTTCTCACTTCACTTCGACGATGTTGTTCAATTCCCCAAACTGGTTCGTCTCGACGTACTTGTTGCACGGGTCGGTGACCCACTTGCCGTCGACAATGAACCGGTAGCGATAGCGGCCGGGCCGCAGCGGGAGGGACATGGTCCAGGCGCCGGCGTCGTCGGAGAGGCGGGTCATCGGGGTGACCTCCGGCGTCCAGTTGTTGAAGTCGCCGGCGATCAACACCCGCTTGGCCTCCTCGAATTTCACCGAGAAGACGACCTCCTCGCCCATCTGCTTGACGCCGTAGAACTCCTCGATCTTCTGGGCGGTGGTCTTGGCGGGCGTTGCGGCCGGGGCGGTCGCGGAGGGCATCGTGTGCTGCGAGACGAGTTCCGGCGCGGCGGCGACCTTCGCGGTGGTGGCCGTGGCGGTGGCGGTGGCAGTGGCAGTCGCGGTCGAGGCGTTCGTCGTTGCCGCGGGCTGCGCGGCTGGCGTCACCGTCGTGCGGCCGAACTGGAACGTGGCCAGTTGCGAGAGTTGCTTGGCCCGCTGCACCAGCTCCGCCGGGCGGCTCATCTTCTCGCTGATGATCGGCTCGATCTCCACCGGCCGGGCGCCCATCAGCTCGCGGGCCAAGTTCACGAAGTCCTTGTAACCCCGGCTGCCGGGGTCGTACTCAGTGATCGGCTGGCCGAAGCTGGCCGCCTCCTTCAGCTTGGTGTTGAAGTTGACGGTGCTCTCCATCAGGTAGTCGCGGAACTTGGCCCGCAGCTCGCTGAGCACTTCGCGGGCCAGCTTGGTCCGTGTGTCGTAGAGCGTCGGCAGCACGCGGACGACGACGTCCTTGTTGCACTTTTCCTTCAGCACCTCGAGGGTCTCCATCATCTTGCCCAGCCCGTGCAGGCTGAAGTAGCCGGTCTCCACCGGCACGATCACCTCGTCCGCCGCACGCAATGCGTTGAACGTGATGAGCCCGACGCTGGGCGGGCAGTCGATGATGCACCATTGGTAGTTTTTGGCGACGGCCGCAAGCGCCAGGTCCAGCCGGTCCTCACGGCCCGGGCGGCCGCTGAAGACCTGCTCGAACGCGGCCAGCTTCAGGTTCGAGGGGGCCAGGTCGAAGTCGCTGGCGATCTGCCAGACGATCTGGTCGATGCGGGTCGGCTTACCGCCGTCCCGGTCTTCGAGCAGGCAGTCGTAGACCGTCCGCTCGATCTGCTCCTCCGGCACTGCCAGCCCGGTCCCGCAGTGGCCCTGCGGGTCCATGTCCACCAGCAGTGTCTTGTGCCCGAGTCGCGCGAGGCACGCGGCCAGGTTGATGCTGGTCGTCGTTTTCCCGCAGCCGCCCTTCTGGTTGATGATTGCGACCGTCCGCATTGGCGACCTTCCTTGGTTCCCCGGCGGCCGACCACGATGGGTCGGCGACGCCTGCCTGACCGACGCACGGCCGTTCCCTCGGCCGCACGCATGGAAATCCACACAGCCCTAGCCAGTCTGATCGGACGGGCGGGGCTGGAACCTTTAGGATTATGGGACAACCGCGTTTGTCAACCGCCCCAAGTCCGGTTACGAAAGAGGGCGGAAGTCGCGTCCGGGGCGAACCGGGATCGGTCGTTTGCACGTATCAACCTGGATGCACGGGTCGCGCCGGTGGCCGGCGGGCCTTGGGAGGGGTTTGGTCACGTCGATTGGACCCATGAGTTCACGCACCCTTCAGACGCGTGCCCGCCGCCGCGCCGCCGAACCGGAGCCGCCGCCGGCATCGCTTGCGCCGGCCCGGCCGGCGCCGGCGTGGGTGCCGGCGCTGCTGCTTGTGCTGGCAATCGTCGCCACGTTCTGGCCGGTATGCGCCCACGAGTTCACCAACTGGGATGACGGGCTCAACGTCACCCACAACCCCCGTCTGATCGGGCACTCCGCTTCGGCGCTGCTCGAGTTCTGGCGGCACCCATACCAAGGCCTGTATATCCCGCTGACCTACACGACGTGGTGGCTGTTGGCGACGGTTGCCGGGGTCGACACGCCCGATGCGACGGGCGCGGCCCTGAACCCGTACGTGTTCCACACCGCCAATCTGCTGGTGCATCTCGGGGCCTGCCTTGCTGCATACCGGCTGTTGCGCGTGCTCACCGGGCGCCCCTGGGCGGCGTGGGCGGGGGGCATGCTCTTCGCGCTCCACCCCTTGCACGTGGAACCGGTCGCCTGGGTCACCGGCCTGAAAGATCTGCTCAGCGGGCTTCTGTCATTGCTCGCATTGTGGCAATACGTGCTGTTTGCCCGCGCGGCGATCACGGACGAAGGCAACCGAACGGACGACCGAGCGAACGCGGAAGCGGTGACGGATCATCGAGCTTGGCACTATGCGGCGGCGACCGGGGCGCTGATCGGCGCGCTACTGTCCAAGCCGTCGGCCATTACTGTCCCGCTCATGGCCGCCGCCGTCGATCTGTGGGTCGTCCGGCGGCCGTTGCGCCGCGTCGTCGTCTCGCTGTTGCCTTGGATGGCGGTTGCCGGCACGTTTTGCCTGATCGGAGTGTACGCCCAACCCGTCGCCGCCGGCATCGGCGCAAACGCCGGCGCCGATGCCGGCCCGATTTGGATGCGCCCGCTGATCGCCGGCGACACGCTGGCGTTTTACATGGGCAAGTTCCTGCTGCCGATCGGGCTGGCGCCGATTTACCCGCATTCGATCAAGCACGTCCTGTCGAGCACCGCGCTGTGGGTGGCCTGGCTGGCGCCGGCCGCCTTGGCGACGGTCGCGTGGGTCACGCGCCGCCGCGCGCCTTGGGTTGCCGCGGCCGCCGCGATTTTCATCGCGGCACCGCTGCCGGTGTTGGGGCTCGTGCCCTTCGCTTACGCCGAAATCTCGACGGCCGCTGACCGGTACGTCTACCTTGGCCTGCTCGGCCCGGCGTTGGCCGTCGCGTTCCTGTTCAGCTCGGAAGCTGTGCGGCATTCCCGCACCGAGCGGCAGATCGCCTGGGCGGCTTGCACGCTCGTCTTTCCACTTCTGGCCGGCCTGAGCTTCGTGCAAACGGGCTACTGGCACGATTCGCCGGCACTTTTCAACCGGGCGCTGGCGATCGACCCGTCGTGCGACGTCGCGTATTCGAACCTGGCCGCCGACGCGCTCGTCGCCGGGCGGCGGGCCGACGCGCTGGGCTTTGCCCAGCAGGCGGTGCGCTTCGGCCCGGAACGTGCCCAGAACCAGGTCACGCTCGGCATCATCCTTCAGCAACTCGGTCGGCACAACGAAGCCGGCGTCGCGTTCCTCCATGCATCGGAGGCCGACCCGGGCAACGTCGTGGCCCTGACGGGCCTTGCCGAGGAGTTGGGCCGGGCCGGGCAAACGCAAAAGGCAATCGCGATCTGCCGGGCCGCACTGCAGACATGGCCCGAATCCTCGTATCCACACCGCTGCATGGCGCTGCTGCAGTCGCAGCAAGGCCAGCAGGCCGATGCGCTCCGCGAGGCGGAGACCGCCGTCCGGCTCGACCCGTCTGACGCGTTGTGCCGTGTCACGTACGGCCAGTTGCTGGACAAGGCCGGGCGGCACGCGGAGGCGGCGGGACAGTACGCGCTGGCCGCGGCGCTGTCGTCGCATCCGTCGCAGGCGGCCCAACCATGAGTTCACGCGCCGTTTCGAAGCAGGACCGCCGCCGACGCCCCGACCGATCGGGGCCGGGCTCCGCTCCGGCATCGGCCACCGCAAGCACGATCGCGCCGAGGCGATCGTGGACGGACCGATGGCCGGTGGTGCTGCTGGCGTGTGCAGTCGTGGTCACGTTTTTGCCGGTCTGCGGCCACGAGTTTTCGGGCTGGGACGACCCGGAGAACGTGACCGCCAACCCCCACCTCTACGGGCAGACGCTGGCCGGGCTGTGGGCGTTCTGGCGGCACCCCTACGCCGACCTGTACATCCCGTTGACGTACACCGTCTGGTGGGGGCTGGCGAAAGTGGCGCGCGTCGATACCCCCGACATCGCCGAGGTCACCCTCAATCCGTACGTCTTCCACGCCGCCAACCTGCTGCTGCACGTCGGATCGGCGTGGGTGGCGTACCGCCTGCTGCACCTGCTGACCGGCCGACGGTGGCCCGCCTGCGCGGGGGCGATGCTCTTCGCCCTTCATCCCCTGCAAGTCGAACCGGTGGCATGGGTGACCGGTTTGAAGGACGTGCTCAGCGGATTGCTGTCGCTGGTCGCGCTGTGGCAGTACGTGCTGTTCGCGCGCCCGGAGCCTGCGGAATTGGCAAACGATCCGGAAGGCGCCGCTTACGATGCCGCGTCGAAGCGCGATCGCCGATGGCATTACCTCGCGGCGACCCTGGCGTTCGCCGCCGCGCTGCTCGCCAAGCCTGCGGCAGTGACGGTCCCGCTGATGGCGGCCGGCATCGACTTGTGGCTCCTCCGCCGTTCGTGGCGGCGCATGATCCTGTCGCTGGTCCCCTGGGTGGCGTTGGCCGCCGGGTGCACGGCGCTGAGCATGCGAGTGCAGCCGGCAAGCAATGTTTTCGCCGGCTCGTTGCCGATGCGGCCGCTGATCGCCAGTCACACCCTGGCCTTTTACCTGTGCAAGTTCCTGCTGCCCGTTGGACTGGCGGCGATCTATCCGCAGTCGGTCACGGATCTGCTCTCGGGACGATCGATCTGGTTCACGTGGCTGGTCCCGGTGGCGCTGGCAGGGCTCGCGTGGGCGTTTCGGCGGCGTGCGCCGTGGGTGGCCGTGGCGGTGCTGATCTTCGTCGCCGCCGTCCTGCCGGTCCTTGGGTTGGTCCCGTTCGCGTACGAGGCGCGCTCGACTGTGGCGGACCGATACATGTACCTCGGCCTGCTCGGGCCGGCGCTGGCGGCGGCATCCCTCCTATCGGCAGTCAGTAAGAAACGAGTCGTCGCAGTCACGTGCGGCGCAATCCTCGCGACGCTGGCGGTGCTCACCTTTCATCAGACCAGATACTGGCGGGACACGCAGGCCATCTTCCGGCGCGTGCTCGCCGTCTATCCGACGAGCGACGTCGCCTACTGCAACCTCGCCAACGACGCGCGGCAGCATGGTCAGTGGGACGACGCGCTTGCCTTGGCCCAGCAGGCCGTCCGCTACGGCCCGAGCGAGTCGCAGAATTTCATCGTGCTCGGCGGCGTTTTTAGGGAGAAGGGCCGCGATGCGGACTCGGCAGCGGCGTTCCGCAAAGCCTGGGAATTGGCGCCCGGAAACATCAAAGCCGTTACCGACTATGTGATGGCGCTGGGCTACACCGGGCAAATCGATCAGGCCGAAGCGATCGGCCGGTCCGCCCTTCAACGCTGGCCCAACGAGATGGAGCCCCACCGTTGCATGGCAATGGTGCTGTTGGCCCGCAAGCAGATCCCCCAGGCGCTGGCCGAGGCCGAGACGGCCGTGCGGCTCGACCCGTCCGATGAGTGGTCCCACGTCATGCTCGGGCGGTGCCTCGAGGTCTCCGGCCGGCGTGCCGAGGCCGCACAGCAGTACGCGATCGCCCTGTCGATCGTCCCCAGTGATACTGATGCCGGGGATGGGCTGAAGCGAAACGGCGGCACCCCGCCGCCCGCGGCGCGTTGACGGGCCGCCGCGTTCAAACGATCATCCTCGCGACGACCCCCGCGCTGTGGCTGTCGAATTCCCGGGAACATGACATGATGCGAAATGCCCTTGGATTGCTGCTGGCCCTGATCGGCCTGTCCGTTCCCGCGACGTCAGCCATAGCGGCATCGCCCGTCCCGGGAACGCCCGAGCCGCGGAGCGGCGACGAGATCGTCGTCTGCGGACAATTCTTCCACACCGGCACGCGGGTCGTCCTCTGGATCGACCCGGGCGGGTACGACGCCTACCGCCTCGAGCCGCGATATCCCTTTCCGCCCCCCGCCGACCCGAAGAAACTCCGCGGCCCGGGCTACGGCGACCGCACCGCGCCGCTGACCGAACAGGAAGCGGAGCTGACCCGCGGCGGGAACTGGGCGCTGCCCGAACTGCAACAGAAGGTCGATCAGTTCGTGATCCACTACGACGTGGCCGGCGTGAGCCGCGAGTGCTTCCGCATCCTCTTCGCCCGCGGGCTGTCCGTGCAGTTCATGTGCGACATCGACGGGACGATCTACCAGACGCTGGACCTGAAAGACGGCGCGTGGCACGCGACGATCGCCAACGGGCGATCCGTCGGCGTCGAGGTCGCGAACATGGGCGGGTACAAGTCGCCCGTGCTGCTCGAACAGTGGTACAAGCGCGACCCCAAGGGGCAAGTCTCGGTCACGATCCCCGAGCGGCTCGGCGACGGCGGCGTGCTGACGCCTCGGTTTGTCGGTCACCCGATCCGAAACCAACTGATCCACGGAACCATCCAGGGCCGCAGCTATTCCCAATATGACTTCACCGCGCAGCAGTACGAAGCCCTCTCGCACCTGACGGCGAGCCTCTGCACGATCTTTCCCAAGATCCAGTGCGACTACCCGCGGCAGAAGTCGAGCCTCGGCCCGCCGACGGAGATCGCGGCGACGCAACCCGCGGCCGGCGACCCGACGACCCGCCCCACGGCGCTGGTTACATCGCCCGAAGAGCACGGCACGCTCATCCCGCACAAGCTCCAGCCCGAACAGTGGGACGACTACCAGGGCGTGCTGGGTCACTATCATGTGCAATACGACAAGGAAGATCCCGGCCCGGCCTTCCAATGGGACCTGATGATCAACCGCGCCCGATCGCTGATGACCCCGGAGGCGCTGCGGAACAACGCGAGGCACCGCCATCAACCGGCGCGGACGATCCCGTCCACGCAGCCCGCCGCGGAGGCCACCGCCAAGCCGGCGGCACAGGAAACGCCGCACAAGCGGTAACCGGATTTCGATCGTGCCCAAGCCTGCGACGCCCCACTCCCCATCGAACGCCCGCCGAAAAGAGTCCTCTCCCGGCCCGCCCGCGGACCGGCCCGCTCGAAATTGGCTCGCGCCATTGCTGTTGATCGTCATCACGCTCGCGGCGCTTTGCCCGGTCTGCGTTCACGAGTTCACCTCGTGGGACGACCATCTGAACGTAACGGCCAACCCGGTCCTGAACCCGCCGGAATGGCGCAGGCTGCGGTTCGTCTGGACGCACTCGATCCACGAGGAATACATCCCGCTGTCCTATTCCGTCTGGTGGGTGCTGGCCCGCGTCGCCCATCTGGACGCACCGGACCCCTCCGGGATCTGGCTCGACCCGTACGTCTTCCACACGGCCAACCTGCTGCTGCACCTGGCCGCCGCGCTGGTCGTGTACCAATTGCTCGCCTCCCTCACCCGCCGGCCGTGGGCCGCCTGGGCCGGGGCGATGCTCTTTGCGATTCATCCGCTCCAGGTCGAAGCCGTCGCGTGGGTCACCGGGTTGAAGGACGTCCTCTGCGGCCTGCTCTCGCTCGTGGCGCTTTGGCAATACGTGCGATTCGCCCAGTCCCAGTACGGGATGCCTTCGATTCCTTCCCCCGGTACCCCGGGGGGAGCGAGCGGATCGGGCGACTGCCCGCGAGCGGGTAAGGGAGGGGGATCGTCCGTCGCGACCGAAGCATGGCTTCGCTACGCGGGCGCAACCGTCGCCCTCGTCCTGGCGCTGCTCGCCAAGCCCTCGGCCGTGTCGGTGCCGGTGATGGCCGCAGTCATCGATTTGGTCCTTCTGAAGCGACCTTGGCGGCGCGTCGCGGTCGCGCTGCTTCCGTGGTTCGCGATCGCCGGCGCGTTCGTCCTCGTCGGCCTGCTTAGCCAGCCCGCCGGGGAATTGCCGGAGGACGCGCGGAGCCCGGCGTGGCTCCGCCCGTTGATTGCGGCCGATGCGTTGGCCTTTTACGTAACTAAGGTCGTGCTGCCGGCGCGATTCGGCATTCTCTACGCCCGCGCCCCGCAATGGGCCATCAGCCATGGCTGGCTCTGGTTCACGTGGCTCGTCCCGGCGAGCCTGTTGGCGATCGCGTGGGCATACCGGCGCCAGGCGCCGTGGGGCCTTGCGGCGGTGCTGCTCCTGTTCGCCGCCCCCGCGGCGGTGCTCGGGCTCGTGCCGTTTGATTTCCAGCGCCATTCGACTGTAGCCGATCGGTACGTCTACGTGGGAATGATCGGTCCGGCCCTCGCGCTGGCGTTCGCGCTGACCTCGCTGCCAACGGGCCGTCGCGCGATTTGGGCGTCGTGGGGCGCGGTCGGGGCATGCCTGGCGCTGCTCGCCGGGCGGACGCTCGCCCAGACGTTTACATGGCAGGATTCGTTCACGCTGTTTCGCCACGCATTGGCCGTCAATCCGCACGATGACGCAGCGTACGCCAACCTCGCCGCCGACGAGCTGGCCGTCGGACGCGTTGCGGAAGCCGACGCGCTGGCGCGCCAATCAATCGCGCAGAACCCGAAGCAGGTCAGCGCTTACCTGATCCTCGGCTCAGCCCTCCAGAAGGAAGGCCGTCCCCGTGAGGAGCAGGAGGCGTACCGGCGCGCCTGCGAGAACGACCCGCACAATGCGATGGCGCTGTCCGACCTGGCAGCCGTCGTCGCGGAGGATCCCACCGGCGACAAGCCGTCGCATTTGGCGGAGGCAGCGGAACTGTGCCGCCGCGCGATCGCGGTTGAGCCAACCGACCCCAGCCCGCATGCGGTGCTCGCCGCCGTCCTCGCGGCACAGCGCAACGACGCCGGCGCTCTCGTCGAGGCCCGCACCGCCGTCGACTTGAACCCGAACGATGTGCCCTCCCACATCCGCCTCGGCCAACTGCTCGCCCGCGCGGGTCAATTCAGCCAGGCCGCCGACCAATTCACCGCCGCCTTGCGTCTCGACCCCAACGCCTCCGAAGCCAAACAAGGCCTCGATAAGCTGAAACAGCCCGCTCGATAAGGACTTCGTAATCCTATGAAAGGCCGTCTCCCTGCCGGACGTTACGATGTCCGGTGGGGCCCCGCTGCACAAGGCGCCGGCGCCCAGCGACCACCGGCTGCTGTCGCCGCTGAAGGCCCGGCAGCGGGTCAAGGACGGCCAGCGCAACCGGATCGTCAACTATCGTTGAAATGACGCCGCCATGTTCACCGTCGCGTTCGGGTCGGCCTTGAGCGTCTTCCTTCCGCCATACTGCCTGGTCACATCGGCGATGAACTGGTCGTAGGCGTTGGCGTCGGGCGGCAGTTCGACGGGCTTGCGTGTGAGCGCGGCCATGAGGATCGAGTTGCCCAGTTCGAGCTGGCGCAGCCCGTCGGCGCCCGGCGCAATCAGCGGCTCGCCCTTGAGGATCGCGTCGACGAAGTTCTGCGTGATCACCTTGTGCCCCGCCATATCGCCTCCGGCGTGCGGGATTTCGATCTCCCATGCCTCGACCTTGGCGAAGGCTTCCTTGCTCGTCTCGCGGATCTCGCGGACTCCCTTGCGGGTGCGGCTGAAGTGGAGCTTGTCATTCTCGCAGACGATCCGGCCCCGGTCGCCGACGATCTCCAGGCGATTGGTACCTGGGGCTTCGCCGGTGCTGGTGACGAAGTGGCCGATCGCGCCGTTGGGGTATTCGAGGATGGCGCTGACCTCGTCCTCGACTTCGATCGGATGCGTCTTGCCGACGAACCCGACAGCGGTGACGCGGTTGGGCGTCATCCCGGTGAGCCATTGGATCAGGTCGAGGTTGTGCGGGCACTGATTGATGAGCACGCCGCCCCCTTCGCCCGCCCACGTGGCGCGCCAGCCGCCGGAGGCGTAGTAGGCCCACGTGCGGAACCAGTCGGTGACGATCCAGGTGATCCGGCTGATCTCGCCCAGCTCGCCCTCGGTGATCAGCTCCCGCAGCTTGCGGTAGATCGGCATCGTCCGCTGCTGGAACATCATGCCGAACTTGAGATTCGGGTGCTTGTTGGCCGCGTCGACGACGGCCCGCCCCTGCTTCACGGTGACCGCCAGCGGCTTCTCGCAGAGGACGTGTACGCCCTTGTCAAACGCCGCCAGCGCGATCTCCGGGTGAAGCACGTGCGGCGTGGCGATGAGGACGGCGTCGATCACGCCGGCCGCGAGCATCTCGTGGTAATCGCCAAACCGCTTGGCGTCGGTCTTCTTGCCAACATTCTCCAGGTTCTTCTGGCTGGCGTCGCAGATCGCGGCCAGCGTCGCGCTCTGGATACCGGGGAACGAATCCACGTGGAACGACCCCATGTTCCCCAGTCCCACGACGCCGAATCGCACGTTGCCCATGGGCATTCCACTAAGCGTTTTTCGCGGAGATGTCAACGCGTAGGGGCGAACCTTGTGTTCGCCCTTTTTCGTAGGGGTTAACCTTGTGTTCACCCTCCTCGGTGCTGGGGCAGAAAAAAAGAGGGCGAATACAAGATTCGCCCCTACGGAGGAGGGCGAACACGAGGTTCGCCCCTACTAGTTTCTCGACGCGATCAGGTTGACCCTCCCGCGGCGGGCAGTAATGATCCGCATTGAGGCATGTATTGCCCGGAGCAGGAAGCGAATCACGATGAAGGAACTGGACGGAATCGATAACAACACCGAGCAGTCGCAGGAAACCGCGCAGGAACCGGTCGCCCTGAGCCGGGCGGACCTGGAGAAGATTCACGAACAGGCGTCGCAGTTGATCGACGCGCTGCGCGAGGTCCCTGAGGGGGACCTGGTGGGCGAGATCGTCGCCAACGCCTTGAAGCTGTTGCGCGACCATACCAACCGCGGGGACATCAAGCTGATCGACAAGTCGTTCAAGGAACTGCGGTACGCGCTGAAAGTCTTTGCTCCCTACCGCGACGTGCGGAAGGTGAGCCTGTTCGGCTCGGCGCGGACGCTGGAGAGCCACGCGGATTACACCCAGGCGGCCCTCTTCGCCAGACGGATGGCCGCGTCAGGATGGATGGTGATCACCGGGGCCGGCGGCGGGATCATGGCCGCCGGGCATGGCGGTGCGGGAGCCGACCCGTCGTTCGGGCTGGCCATCCGGCTCCCCTTCGAGCAACTCACCAACGTCTTCATCGCCAACGACCCGAAGCTGATCAACTTCAAGTACTTCTTCACCCGCAAGCTGATATTCGTGCGGTCGAGCAACGCGATCGCCCTCTTCCCTGGCGGGTTCGGCACGATGGACGAAGGGTTCGAGGTGCTGACGCTCGTGCAAACGGGCAAGTCGGTGCCGATGCCGATCGTCTTCATCGACTCTCCCGGCAGCAACTACTGGGCGACATGGCAGGAGTACGTCGAGAAGCAGTTGCTCTCCCGCGGCCTGATCAGCCCCAATGACCTGCGGCTCTACAAGATCACCAGCAGCGTGGAGGACGCCGTCCACGAGGTGTGCCACTTCTACAGCAACTATCACAGCCTGCGGTACGTCCGGGACGAACTGGTCATGCGCCTGCAGCGGCGGCCGACGGACGCGCATCTCGCGGTGATCCAGCGGGAGTTCGCCGACATCGTGGTGAAGGGGACGATCCGCGTGAGCGACGCGCTGCCGGTGGAACGGGACGAGCCGACGCTCGCCCACCTGCCCCGCCTGATCTTCAACTTCAACCGCCGGGACCACGGACGATTGCGGATGCTGATCGATTATCTGAACGACCTGCCCGGATGACGCCGACTTTAGATTGCCCGTCGCTAATCACGATGACCCCGTGAAACGTGATGAGTGAAACGTGACGCGGGCCCCGTTTGTCACGTTTCACTCGTCACGTTTCACGCATCCTCCCTCCGCTCACGCGACGGCGGGCTGACGGACCTGGAGCTCGTGCATCATGTGGAGGGCGGGTTTGCCGGCACCATAATAGTCAGGAAGGTCGCCGATCCGGCGGAAGCCGTGATGATCGTAGAGACGGATTGCGGGCTCATTGGAGGCTTCCACCTCGAGGTAGACTCGACGGACGCCGCGGGCGGCGAGTTCCGCCAACAGGGCGATCAGCAGCTTGCTGCCGATCCGCTGGCCGCGGCAGTCGTCGCGAACCACGAGGCTGTAGATCCGGCCCGACACGCCGGTCTTGTGCTGGCGGACCAGCGCGATTCCGTCCCCCACCACCTGCTCCGCCTGCTCGGCGACAAGGAAGATCGAGCTGCCCCGCTGCTGGTGGTAGTGGAGCTGACGCTTGTTCAGCGCGAAGGCGGTGAAGTTCGATGCCTCCAGCGCCATGGCCGCGGCGACGTCCGCCTTGCGGGCATGGCGGATGATGGGCTCGTGGATCGGCATGAAGGGCCGTTGCTCGGGAACCTTAACGTTGGCCGGGGCTTCGACCGGCGGGGCGACCGTCGGCCCGCTGACGATCGCCGGCACCTTCCGCATCACGTACTTGTTCAGCAACTTCACCGGCCGGTAGCTCTGCTTGGTCCAGGCGAGCGACTCGAGCCCCCAGTCGTCGCCCACGTTGACCAGCGGCCGGTCCGCCCAGTTCACCCGGCAAAACTCGCTGAAGATGAACTGCGCGAGGCCCTTCACCTCCAGGTCGGTCTTCTCGATCGTGATGCTGCTCTGGTCGCGGCCGAGGTATTCGCCGAAGGTGAACGCCCGGATTTCAGGAGACGCGGAGATGCCTCCCCGGGAGGGCGAGGCTCCTGCCGAGCCGCAACCGTACGAGGTCGAGAGGTTCGGCTCGGCGGGAGCCTCGCCCTCCCG
>DASXMX010000157.1:0-8086 GCA_036495445.1 Tepidisphaeraceae bacterium | reverse complement strand
CAGCGCCTGCGCCCGGTCGCGCACCTCGGCCCAGTCGGCGTGCCCTCCAGCGTCACGCCGGGGATGCCGCAGCCGGAGTAGAACCCGTACTCGAAGTACGCCTTGACCGCGTCCATCAGCGTGATCTGGCAGGCGGCGACTTCCACCGTGCCCGTGGTCGAGAAGCGGGGCGTCAGCAGGTCGGCGGTGTCGCCGAGGTAGTCCCGGAGCTTCTCGACGAACTCCGGGAAGACCTCTTCCCACGGGTTCTCCATCGCCCCCTTCACGAAGTCCTCGCGGACGACGTCGATCCGCTGCTTCCCTTCGAAGCTGACGAGCTTGTGTCGCAGCCGCTCGGCGTTGGCGTTCACGTGGGCGGCGAACCCCTGGCAGATCAGCAGCCAGATGTGGTCGGGCGAGATCGCCAGCCGGTGGTGGCCGTGGAACGCGAGGTGGACGGCGTGGACGAACGCGTGGTACTCGGCCGGCACGAGCGTCGTGTGCAGCCGCGAGGGGCACGACTCGATCGGCCCGCCGACCAGCGTCTCGACCGCAGTCCGGTAGGGCACCTCGTCCAGCCACGGCTCGGCAGCAGGCACGTTGCAAACGGCGAACGTGGTGGCGGGAGCCGCACCCGGTGCGGCCAGGTCGCCGGTGAGCTTCGCCAGAACCTCGGGATCGGCGGTCTCGTCACGCTGCCGCCGCCGGTTCGGGCGGCGGTCGAAACGCTCGTGGCTTTGCATGGGAAACAGTTTACAGAGATCTCGCCGGCCTCGCATTGCAGTGGGGCCGGCAGGGGTTCCTCCGAACGGAGGGAAACGGGATGGCTCCCTCGGATTCACCCCAGCCGACGATCGACTCGTTTATGTGGGACCGCGCGAACTGGACGCCGGCCGAGTCGTCGGACCGGCAACGCATCTGGCGCAATGACGCGGGCGACCTGATGGTTCAGCAGTTCGGTCGTGAAGTGCCGCGCGGGCTGCCGCTCGACTGGCGGGACGCCGAGGCCCTGCGGGCGTGCGTGACCGCCAACCCGTCGCCGAAGCTGGCGTTCGTTTCCATCGACGTCGTGACGCTCGCCTGCGGCGTGGTCGCCGCCCGGTACGTCCACAAGGAACACATGCCGCCGCCGTCGTTGGGGATGCAGTACGTCGGGATGCTCGCACTGCCGTTCGAGCGGTTCTTCACCAATGTGTTGTTCGCCGGAATGGAGCACGGCACCACCGGGACCCGCGAGGCCGTGCTTGCCGCAACGGGGAAGGTGCGGATGCAACGTTCGGACGGGCCGCCGCCGGTCCTCACGAATGAGCAGGTCGAACGGATGTACGATGAATTCCGCAATGCGACGCCCCGGCGGCTCGCGTCCGACGACGAGCAGTGGGATGACCTTTTCCCGCAGCACCCGCTGTCGCGGGTCCGCGGCCATTTGCGGGGCGTTCAGGAAACGATGACGGTGGACGAGGTGGTCCGTCGCGCCCGCCCGTTCGGCGTGTGAGAGGGTTGTCGGATCGTCATCGCTCCGGACGGTAGGGCATTCGTCGCCCTATACTTCGAATTGCAGGAACTTCACTAGCAGCTATGATCGCCACGCGTTTCGGGTGTTGAGGCATATCCTCCGAAAAGGGGAGACAGGCAAATGGGGCAGAATCGCCGGCGCTTCGTTGACGTCGTTGACGAGATCATCCAGATCAACGCTCAGATCGCACGCGTGTGGTCCGACGTGTACGGGTGGGCACCCCGCGAGAATGCGGACTTGTTGAGCAAGGCGCGTCTCGACCGGCAGGTTGCATTATCGCGCACCCTCAAGATCGGGCTAAGGAGGGATCATGACGGCAGCGACGAGGGTCGGCTGATCTTGGCGTGGACGAACCTCGGCAGCCTCGTCGAAGGGACGATGAAGTTCTTCCTGTGCGTCTTCGCGCACGATTACGCGAAGGACTACATGAACGTAGGTGCGACCAAACAGCACCCCGAACCGGACCCGCTGATGCTCGAAAGCCTCAAGCAGTTCTTCTGCCAAAAGGCATGGACCGACGACGATCGAAAGGCTTGGTTACCGCTGGTCGATCTCGTTCAGCAGCGACGGAACGCGATCCATGCCTTCAAGGATCGCCCGCTCGGCGACCGGCGGGAGTTCCGCAAAGCGGTTCGGAAGTACCGCGACTTTCTGCAAGACGTCAACGGGACCGTACCGTACCCGGAGATCGAATACGATTCCTGATCCGTCGAGCTTACGTTCATGCGTCATGACACGCGACCACGCGGAGTATGCGCGGGCATCTGTGCGACCGTGGGTGGCGCATGTCCGGCGGTGGTGATTAACGCGAGCAGTGGATGCACGAAGCATTTAACAGCATGCCGGAGATTGACGCGCTGCAAGCGCCCGACCGCTACGTCCTGCTCGATGCGAACATCACCGCCGGCTACTACGCGCCGGAGACGCTGAAAGACCGCGCGACGGCGGCGAAGCGAGTGAAGACGCTGGTTCAAGCGGTCCGCACGAAGGGCTGTACCGACATCAAGCTGCTGACTTCGCGGTCGCTGTTGCCGCGAGAAGCCCGCGGAGTTCCGGCACCTCGGCCGCATAGCGCCAGTCGACAAGGTCAGCGCGCCATACCGGCGTGGTCCCCGTGATCCCGTGAACCATCAATTGTTCGAAGGAGAGCGGCCCGGTCGCTTCTCCGTTCACCGCGATGTAGTACCCCATGACGTGGGTCCCCGCAAAAAGAAAAAGAGCGTCGAACCAAGGACGCTCACGGAACCCCCGCCAAGGGGCATAGAGAACGTGCCCTGGCCGACGCCCCTTGCGGGGCGCGGCTACAAGGCACTGCCTCTCTATTGAGAACTTGGCGGTTTTCCGTGAAGCAGCGTCTTGACGCTCGCGCGTCAATTCGGATGTCGATCACCCGTGTTCCCGGGTGTCATGTGTCGCTCGTTCCACAATGTCACGTCGTTCGGCCGCCGCGACGAGCGACGGCCCAATTCGATCAGTTTGACTGGTTAAGCTATCGCGCAGGAGCACGACTGCCAAGTTTTCCAGGTTGGTCAACTGCGTCCGCTGCCGATCCCCAGCAACCTCAATCATCGCCCGATATGTGTCATAATAGGTTGAAGGGACGCTTACGTATCCGTAGCGGCTCCATGTCGGCACGGCGACCGCTCGCCGAACCCCCAGACAGACTTTCGTCTCGCCGCCTTCACTCGCGTCATCTCGGCTCCTTTATCGGCCGTGCGACAATCGCTGAGCGAGATCGCGTAGCGCACCGGGCTTCCGGTGCGCCGACTACGCTACGTCCTGTACGACGGGCTCGTGCCCACGCTTCCTGCTCACGGGCCCGGCCGAGGCTTCGCCCGCTGCTTTGGCCAAACCGACGCCCGTTGCATCGTGCTTGCCGTAACTTTGATGCAAGCGGACCTGTCCCGCGGCGACCTTGCGCGATGCCTGCGGCCCATCGCGGTCGGGCACACACCAACGACTGCCGCTCGCGGGGCATTGGCCCGGCTGCGCCGGCTCGACATCGCCGAGCGTCGGTATCGGCGGCGTGTCACCCACAGCGGGGTCGGCCCCCGGACGGCGATCGCGCCAGGTATCGGTCCGCCGCCAGACGGCTATCGTCCCTTGCTTACCACCGCGCTCGACGTCGAGCGCCTCGAATTCCTGCTCGGTGGCTGAGCTCACGCTTGGCCTCGGCCCACCTGCGCAGACGCCACAAACCGGCCCTGCGCCGGCGCATTCAGGGTACGTATCCGGAGCGAGCACGCGTACGCGGCATGGAGGTGTGTTGCGGCGAAATGGACGTACCTCGATCAGATTGCCTCCCATTGTACGAAAGCCGGGCGGTCAGCGACGCGCCCAGGGGGCGCGTCGCCCGTCAGCCCGCGTCGGCACATGAACTCGAATCGACGCAAGCCGTTCACGTGCGCATCCGGTCGCCACACCGCCAGCGTGTCCGAGCTTGCCCGCCGAGAGGCGGGCCGCGCCCTGGCGATGCTCTGGTTCGGCCGTGAGTTGGATCGGGTCGGCCTGTTCCCGTCGAGCCGTATCCCGCGCCGCGACGCCGAGCCGGACGCCCGCTTCGCCGGCGTCATCCTCGCGCCGGCTGAGCAGGACGCGGTGCTCCACCTCGCGGCCTTTGCCGCCGCGTTGCGGGGGCGCCGCGTCTCCCGAACGGCTGCCTCTCGGGACCCCGACCTGCGCCGGGCCAGGGCGATCCGCCTGCCGCCCGGACGCACGCTCGCCGAGCTCGACCAACTGACTCGACGGCACCTCGCCGCCCACGCCGACCTGCTCAACGCGCTCGCCGCGGCCCTACAGGCGCGGGGCACGATCGACGGGACCGAGGTCCGCCGCATGGTGCTCCGCGCCCAACTCCGCCGCCCACCGGGACGCTGATTCCCGCCTCGCCAGGCCGGCCTCGCTCCGCCCAGGCGAACTCCTCTTGCACTCCCGATCCGCGTCGCGTCCTCGGGGGTGCTCCTGTCAGTCCTCGTCAATGCTCCTTGTGGTGCCGGCCGGGTGCGTGGGTCCGATGCCCCGCCCCGGCCGGCCTTCTTTGTCTTTCCCCCTTTTGGAGGTTTCCCGTGATCGCGAACAATGACAACCGCTACCCCGACGGCGCGGCGCTGGCCCGCGTCTGGGCGCTGCGGGCCAACCGCGGCATCGAACTGACCGTCTCGTCCGAGCATGAACTGCTGGCTCGCCCGCTCCTCGCGGAGGGCCAGCCCGACACGTCGATACCGCCGCACCCGCTGCTGCCGGTCCCGGCCAACCTGGTCGAGCGCTGCTGCAACCTGCTGCGGCACGTCTGGCGGGCCTATGGCACCTCGGCAGTCGTCTGGCTCTATTTCCACCCCGGCAAGGACACTTGGACCGCCAACTGCCCGCCCCAACTGTGCGCGGAGAAAGAAGTCCAGGCGGACGCCACGTTCAAGGAGTGTGACCTGCCCAACCCGGACCTGTGGCTGGCCGGCGCCATCCGCAGTGACCCGACGGGCGCCGACGACGTCGCGACCGCGACGCCGCTGCTGCCGGACCACCAGGGGATGCACTTGGTCCTGGACCTGTCGCGGCCGCTGACCTGCCTCGCCGGGTTCCTGCGGTCCGCCGGCGGGAAGGTTCACGCCGTGCCCGTCGAGCCGTTAGTACACGACGCGCTCGGCCCGGATCTGGCCTACCTGCTGGACCGGATGGTGTTCCGCTCGCCGGTGGATCGATCGTGAGCGCCCACGAAAGCCGGGCCATGACGAAGGCGTTGTCACTGGGCCGCGGCGGTGGGGCGGCCGCGAGGACGATGGGGCGGCCTTCGCCCCCTCCCTGGGGCGCGCGTCGTCATTTATCGGACCCGCACTGGTCCACCCAATCCAAGCACCGGCTCCGCGTCCCCTGGACCCCCAACCAGGGGCTGCGAAACCGGCCCTGACGTTCGGCGTTGTCCGCCGGGCAAACGCCGACCCCGCCGCGTGCGTGTCGTTCACCGCGCGGTGGGGCGGCCGCCCCGGCGGATCGCCGGCTTCCCTCTGCAAGGAGCATCCCCATGTCACAACCCGTCACGCGACCGGATCCCGAGCGCGACGCGGCCCGCCAGCGGCTGGCCGAGTCGCTTGGCCATTTGGTCGCCGCCGAGTGGCTGCGCCGCCGCCAAAACCAACTCGGCTCGCAGGCCGTGCTAACGGCCGAGAAGGCGGACCGGGAGGGCGCCGCCCTTTGCCTTCCTGCCACGCGTTCCAAAATCCCGTAAGCGCCAGCACGGTACAATCGGGTCGGCCGCACGCGGCGACAACCGCTTTCCCGCCGCGCGTGCCGACAGGATGATGCCACCCGATTCCTCAACCGCCCCCGAGAACTCGATGACGCGTGTGGCCGCCCCAGCACCC
The DNA here is from genome assembly GCA_036495445.1 of Tepidisphaeraceae bacterium. Lineage (GTDB taxonomy): Bacteria > Planctomycetota > Phycisphaerae > Tepidisphaerales > Tepidisphaeraceae > DASXMX01. The sequence goes on along the minus strand of DASXMX010000157.1, from coordinate 2,233 downwards.
GCCGGCGCGCCCGACGCTCACGTTCCCGATCCATACCGCGAGCATCGGTTGATCCGAGGGCAGTTCTATTCCACGCTTCCGCGCGAACTGCTCGAAGACGTCGTTGTTGCGGTCGGCGTGGACCGGTTCGACCCGGAACTGCTGGCCATGGACCGGTCACTGTCGGCCGAGTCCGGCGATCACAGCGCGGTCGTGGGCTTCAGGAACGGCTTCGCCGTGACATACGGCCAACTGGGCCAAGCGCGTTCGGTCCTATCGTTGCTCGACGAGGGGATCGCGGCCTTCGGGCCTCCACCGGGCTGGCCGGCGATGACCTCGTGGCACCGGGCGGCGCTCGCCGTCGCCGACGACCGGATTACGCGGCTACGCCAGACCGCTCGGGCCTATGCCGGCTGGCTCTGCCTGGACCGGCAATTCATCGCTGAGCACGACGCGTTTCTCGCGACGTGGGGCGACAAGGCCCGCGAGTTCGGCCTCGACGCGCCGACGCCAGCCCCGCCGCCCAAGGATCGGCCGGATGCCGTGCCGGCGCCGTTCCGGGAATACACGGCGGCGCGCGACCGGTTCCTGCTGCGCTGGCAGCTGGCCGGTCTGGCCGGGCCGTACCTGCCGGTCCCGCCCATGCCGCACTTGCCGCTGGCCGGCGGCGCGGCGGTCCTGCCGAACCCCGCACTGGGCACCACGTTCTTTTTGCCGACCATCTTCCCCCTGCCGGACCGCCAAGAACTTAAGCAACGGATCGACGAGGCGTTGGACCGGCAGCGGCTGTCCGCGCACCTGGGGGGCTGGTCCGAACTGATCGCCACCGACATGGCCCATCGGGGCAAGGTGATGCCGCGGCTCGCGCGCGTCTTCGTTCTCCAGCACTATTGGCGGGTCCTGTTCGCCCGCCACGCCGCCGCCCTCCACCGGCAGCTCGGGAGGCTCCATGAAGCGTTCGCGGGATTCCTTGGGACGGCGCTGGGCGGCTCGTCGATAGAGGCTCGAGTGATCAAGGACGACTTGGTCGAGCTGGGCAGGGCCCGCGGCGGCCCGAATTGGCATCTGACGCCCACGCCGCTCGAGCGGCTAACCGAGCGCGACCCGTGAGGACGCGCGACGGCTATGGACGCCACGCGTGACACGCGTGGCGTCCAGATGTTACGCGAATCGCACCGCATGATGGCCTCAGCCGGCTCGCTTACGCCGGCAACCCGAGGCCATGCCCAAACCGTTGCAGCTGACGCCCGAGGAGATCGCCGCCATGTTCGGCGACGAGCCCTGGCGCAGCGCGTTCCCACCGGTGCTGACCCTCGAGCAGTTCGCCCGGCTGATGCAGGTCAGCGTGCGGACGGCCAAGAGCTGGATCGCCAGCGGCGACTTCGACGGCGCGACCACCCGGATGGGCAAACATCGCCGGATCCTGCGGGACCGCGCCCTCCGCATCGCGTTCGGCCGGGCTCGCACCCGGCCGCGGTGCCGCTCTTCTTCAAACACCTCCAGCCCCACAACCGGACATCCCCATGAAACCACCGAATGAGCCGCCGCCGCCCGAGTCGGGCGCCAACGCCACCCGACCGGCCGCACGGAACGGCCGGATCTTGGTCGGCGAGAAGGTTTACATCCGCAAGCGGGGCACGCGCGGCCTCTACGTCGCCGAGTTCTGGCACGAGCGCCAGAACCGGCGGCGCGCGCTCAAGACCGCCGACCGGGCGATCGCCGAGCGCAAGGCGCGGAGGCTCGAGGCCGACCTGCTGGCGGGCACGTATGCCGCGCCGCGGCCGCCGGTCTCCCTTGCGGATGCCGTCGAGGAGTACCTCGAGGTCAAGGAAGGCGAGGCCCGCAAGGCCACGACGATTGCCAAGTACCGCCAGTGGCTCAAGTCGTTTGCCGCGTTCGCCGAGCAGAACACAGTCACCACCCTGCGGCAGATCACGGCCTCGCTCTTCGAGCGGTACCGCGCCCACCGCAAGCCGAGCCAGTCGGCCAAGTCGCTCCACACCGGGCTGACGATCGTCAAATCATTCATCAAATGGTGTGCGGCGCCCGGCCGTGACTACCTGGACCGCAACCCGGTCGCCGGCTGCAAGCTGGCCGAGCCATACGCCCACCCGAAGTTCTCGCCGAAACGAAAGCAGGTCCGGAAGATCCTGGCCCGCGCGCCAAGGTCGCGGCGGGCCCAATTCGCGCTGCTGGCCTACACCGGCCTGCGGGCCGGCGAGATGCGGATGCTCCGCCCGAACGACGTGGACCT
>DASXMX010000156.1:0-6402 GCA_036495445.1 Tepidisphaeraceae bacterium | reverse complement strand
TTCGACGAGCACCACAACATCCGCGGACTCGACCGCGCGCAATGCATGGACCCGCATCTTATGTTGAATCTCTTCATCCGCCGGCGCGTGCTCTTCTCCCAACCCCGCCACGTCCACCACGTGAACGGTCCCCCGTCCGAGCACGACTTCGGCCGAGAGGACATCGCGGGTCGTCCCCGCGACAGGCGAGACCACCGCCCGCTCGTGGCCGGCCAAGGCGTTGAGCAGCGTGCTCTTGCCCGCGTTGGGCCGCCCCACCAGCACCACCTGCGGCTCATGGGCCAGCCGCTCGAATCTTGCGCTTTCAGACAGCAGCGTCGCGAGCATCGCGTCAGCACGGCCAACCCGCTCGCGAACCTGCTCGGACGACAGGAACGTGACGTCCTCCTCCGAAAAGTCGATCCCGATTTCCAGCAAGGCCAGGGTGTCGGCCAGCAGGTCCATCACCGGCGCGAGTCGCCGGGCCAGTTCCCCGGCGAGCAATTGCCGTGCGGCGGCGAGCTCCCGCTCGCCGGTCGCGGCGATCGTCGCCGCCACGCCCTCGGCGGCCGTCAGGTCGATCCGCCCGTTGAAGTACGCCCGGGCCGTGAATTCACCCGGGTCCGCAGACCGAGCACCGGCACGAAGCAGTTCGTCCAAAAGCATTCGCGCCAGGACCGGGCTGCCAGGGAGATGGAATTCGACGAGGTCTTCACCGGTGTAGCTGCGGGGTGATCGGAACAGGTAAACCCAAGCGCGAACCGTCAGCCCGGCGAACGACAATGTGCAGAGTGTTGCGGTGCTTGCAGACGCTTCGTCGGGGGCGCCGAGCAACCGGGCCAGTTCCAATGTTTGGCCGCCGCTCGCGCGGACGATGACCCGCGCCGCCGGCCCGACGGCGCTGCTGATCGCCGCAATCGTGTCGCCGGAAATCATCGGGGATACTCGGCGGATTCATCTCCCGCCCCCGGTGCGCCGGGGGAGGGCTGGGGAGGGGGTTCAATTATCGGGAGCAACTCGAGCAAACCCCCTCCCTAACCCTCCCCCGGAGTACCGGAGGCGGGAACTCAAAGCAAGCCGCCTCATGACGCACGCGCGTCACCGAAACAGTTCGTTCACCGCCATGCTTCCGCAATCCGAAATCAGCAATGCGTCCGTTACCCGCGCCGGCCGTTGCGGCCGCGGCGGTCTGGGTCCTGGCGGACCTGCTCGGCCTGTTCGAGCAGCTTGGCCCAGCGCTGGCCGAGCCAACCGACCAGGCCGCGGCGGGACGGGGTTTCCTCACGCTTCAGATCCTTCTTTTTGCTCCCGCGGGTCGGCTTGGTTTCGATGAAGACTCGGCCGGCCTTCTCGGCTTCCTCCCGCTGCTTGATATGGTCGCGGATCACCTTGCTCTCGATGAGGCCGACGGCGGTGCTGGTGAAGATGTACAGGTTCAACCCGCTGGGCATACCGTAGAAGATGAACAGGAACATCGCGGGCGACAACCACATCATCATCTTCTGCGTCTGCGCCTGCTCGGGTGACTGCGTCACCGGCTTGGGCATGAACTGCTGCTGGATTCCCATCACGACCGCCAGCAACACCGGCAGCAGGTTGATCCCGCGTATTTCGCCCAGCAGCGGGAGCGCAATCGCATTTTGGAAGTGAATGACGTAGTCCGGCTGCGAGAGGTCGTGGATCCACGTCCAGCCCCAGAGGAACGGCGCACCGCGCAGTTCGAAGGTGCTCTGGAGCACTGCGTAGAGCGCGATCCAGATCGGCATCTGCAGGAACATCGGCAGGCAGCCGAGGTAGGGCCCGAGGCCCTGCTCGCGATGGAACTCCATCATCGCCTTGTTGAGCGCGTCCTTGTCGTCCTTGTGCTTCTCCTGCAGCCGCTTCATCTCCGGGCCCATCTTCGACATCTTGGACATGGAGATCTGCGACTGGCGGGTGATCGGGTGAAGCAGCAGGCGGACGATCGCCACCAGGCCGATGATCGCCAGACCCCAGTCGCGAACGATATAGTGGATGCCGATCAGCAGCCACTGGATGGGGGTGGCAAGCCAGCCGAACGTGCAGATGGAGATGCCGCACATGCTGGTGCGGATCTCCGTCAATTGATCGTAGTGACGCGGGGAGCCGGCGAAAAAGCTGGTTTCGAGAATGCTGCCGATCCCCGAGATGCTCTTGGCCTTGGGCCCCAGATAGACCGCCATCGGCAGCGTGACCGAGCCATTCGGGTTCACCTTGAGGTCGGTGGTGGTGAAGGTCAGATAGGCCTGCCGTGCCTCGACGTCCTTCTGGTCGATGTTGACGCCCTGGGCGACGATATCCGAGATATAGCTCACATCGCTCGTCTGCTTGCCATCGACCGACATTTCCAACGGAAGCACGACTGCGGCGAAGTAGGTGCTGACCGCGCCGGCCCAGCGGGCGACGTGGCCGTTCTTGTCCTTGGTGAGGTTGATCTGGCCGTTGTCCTTGTCGGCCTTGAATTCCTCGATCGGGTGGGATTGGACTTCGATCGTCTCCTTGTCGACGGGATACCCGGCGACAACCTGCCGATCCGGCCCGCGGCTCCCTTCCGGCGGCGGAAGCACCGGGCCGTTGAATGCCGTACGGATCACCTCGGGCGTGCCGGTCGGATTGGAAAACTGATACTCCACCCGCACCTCGAATCCGAGGTTCGGGTTAGATCGCGGGAAAATCGTGTAGGTCTTTTTCAGTTCGAGCAGCTTGGTCCCATCGCGGATCAGGTCGGCGCCGTAGGTGACTGACGTCGGGCTCGACGCGATCAGGCTCCACGTGACGCCGGCCAGGTCGTACGTCGAACCGTTGATCGTGATGCTGTGGCTGCCGAGCGGCGCGGTATCTAAACGACCGGGCAGCGGCTGTTGGAACGTGTACGGCTCGGTTCCCCTGGCGGTCGCCCTGAAATCATTAAGTATGACCGACCCGACGCCGGCCCCGAGCGGCTGCACTTCCAACTGCAGGGCGAATTGCTTGTCCTTGTAGGCCGACGCTCCCACCACCGCCGGGATCGGGTTCAACGACGGCTGCGTCGCCGGGACAACTTGCGCCGAGGCGGGGGCGGCACTGACCGCGGGTTGGCCCGCCGCAGTTGGCGCTGCCGGCGCGGTGGTCGAGGCGGACGATGCCACGGCCGGTTCGGTGGTCGGTGCAGTGCTGGCCTGAGTCGAGGGCTGGGTCGCCGCCGGCGCGCCGGCGGTCTGCCGCGGCGGCTGGTCCCAGTGCATCCGGTGGTCGATCCACGGCAGCAGCACCGCCTGATACAAGAAGATCAGCCCCAGGCCCACGGCCAGGCCGATGATGAGACGTCGGGTTTCCATCGGGTTCCTTTAAGGGTTCAGGGTTCGGGGTTCAGGGCTCAGGTTGGAGAGGATACTTGCCTCGCACACCTGAACTCCTGAACGTGCGAACCCTGCCCCTCACTTCATCTCCCATCGAGCAGGCGGGTCCCTAAAAAGTTATCCAGATCCGGAATGGCTTCGACCTTCTTGACGGTGACTTCCACCGGGTAGGCGACGCGTACGAACTCGACGTAGGTGTCGTTAACAATCACGAAGCTGGCGCGCGGATCGCGGTCCCGCGGCTGGCCGACACTCCCCACGTTGATGATGGCCTTCTCGTCGGTCAGTTCGAAGCGGTAGTCCAGCTCGTCGGGGCTGTAGAAATCCGGCCCCTCGAGGAAGACGCCGGGCACATGCGTGTGGCCGACGAAACAGAGGCGGTCGAACCGCTCGAAGAGGCTGACGAACTTGCCGGGGTTGGTGTAGATGTCGTCGGGGAAGATGTACTCGTTGATCGGCCGCCGGGGCGAGGCGTGGACCGCCACGAATTCCGGCGTCTTGATCCGCACCGGGAGGTTCCCCAGGAACTTCCACCGGTTGGCCCGTCGGACGGGCTCGGGGTCTTCCTCGAAGCACCGCCGCGTCCAGAACGAGGCCTGCTCGGCGCCGGCGTTGAAGTTGTACGGCTCATAGAAGACGGCGAAATCATGGTTCCCCATGATGGCCGCCCGGCACCGGCTGATCACCAGGTCGAGGCACTCCATGGGGTTGGGTCCGTACCCGACGATATCGCCCAGGCAGACGATGTGCTGCACCTGCCGCCGGTCGATTTCGCGGAGGACTGCGGTGAACGCCTCGAGATTCCCGTGAATATCACTGACGATTGCAAACATTGCGGGCTTCGCGCCTTGGGCCGCGGCGGCCTTAACTCTTCGTGCCAGGGGAACTTGACGACATCCGACAAGCCTCCGCCGCCGCGGGATGGAGGATCGTACGGGCGGCCCGCACGCGCGTCAATTCACCGGGAAATTGCGTGATCCAAAGCGCCGCCAAGACGCCAAGTTTGGGGAAGACGCGGGGACGCGGAGACGCGGGGAAGGAAGAAACCTGGGTCGGGCGGAGTCTTCGCCTTTTCGCTCCGCGTCCCCGTGTCTCCGCGTCGCCGCGTCCCTTCCAGCAATTGACGCACGCTTGCGATAGGTGTAGATTCCCTGACCTTTTGCCGCCGGGAGACGTACGATCCTTGGGCAATCTGCAAGACGGTTACGCGATTTCATTCGATTGAAGAGGAAAACAGACACATGCGAGCAAGTGACATCCGGCGGGGTCAGGCGGTGATCATCGACGGCAAGCTGTTCGTCGTCACCAACGCCGACCACAACACGCCCGGCAACCTGCGGGCGAAGGTGCAATTCAAGCTGCGCGACGTGATCAAGGGGACGATCCAGGACAAGCGCGTCGGCGCGACCGACGACATCCAGACCGCCACGCTCGACCGGCGGAACGTCGAGTACCTTTACTCCGATGCCGATGGCCACGTGCTGATGGACCAGGAAACCTACGACCAGAACACGATCCCCAAGGACGTATTCGGTGACGACATCCTGTTCCTCAAGCCCAACACGGCCATGACCGCGATGTTCCATGACGGGAAGATCGTCTCGTACGAACTGCCCAAGACGGTGGACTTGAAGGTGACCGACACGCCGCCCGCCATCAAGGGCGCCACCGCCACCAACCAAATGAAGGACGCCACCCTCGAAACCGGCCTCAAAACCCGCGTCCCGCCCTTCATCGAAATCGACGAGACGATCCGCGTCAGCACCGAAACCAAGGGATACCTGAGCCGGGCCTAAGCCGCGGAAACCATCCTTCGGAAATCAAGAGCTCCGCCTTCGGGCGGAGCTTTTTTGTTGGGCAAGTCATCCCGGGCCGGACACCCTTCCAGCCGGCGCCGGCAGCAGCGGATCCTCCGCCTCAGCTCAAAATAGGCGAGTTTTGTGGCAAAGTGTGGTTGTGGATTCGCCGGTCAAGTGCCCTTTGGATCGACCCGCACGAACAACTCCTTAGGGGTCTTGTCGAAATAGCGGAACATCGCCGGGCATAGCCAGCCTTCCATCGGCCGACTGGCCAGCTTGTAAAGGTTGCCGCCCGATTCGGCCCGCACCCAAATCAGCGTCTCCTGATATCCGGGGAACGGCTCCGCCGAGAAGGTCAGGCGAATGCCCGCCCTGGCCTCGGGAATGGTCCGCGCCAGGTAGTCGATCACCTCCGGCGCGCCGGCAACGAACGGCTCTCGCTGCAGCCCAGTTCGGGAGTCGTCGAACACCCAGGTTCCGTTGTACCAGTACGGGCTGATGACGCGGATCGCGTTCGTGCTGCGGTCGAGCGATTCATCGTCGGACAGCAGGGCCACGTTGATCCCGCCGGCAACCTGCACGCGCACCCCCGTCCCCTTGCCCGGCCGCAGTTCGTGCCGCATCGAGCCGTTGGGCCCTTGAACGCTCACGATCAGGTCGGCCTGCGCGTTCGACTTCCGAACCGCAAATTGGGAAATGCCATGCGCCGGCAGGGTCGTGGGCAACGCGGCATTAATCTCGACCCGGCGGCCGTCCTGGATGTAGTAACCAGTCGCCCGCGCACCGGCAGTGCCGCTCAGTTCAATGCGAGTGGGCGGCGAGGCGCAGCCGCCCGTCCCTGCGAACACAAACGCGACGACAATCGCAAACGCGGATCTCACGGCTCCAAGCATCAGCAGAGTTTATCGTTATTGCTCAGGCCGGCAAACCCTAGTTGACCATTCAATCGCGATCCGCGCCCGAGAGAGCAGATTCGTTCGCGGCTCCGTGCCCCGCGCATTTTTCGCTTGATGGATGACGAACATATTCGTTACACTCGCCTACGAATTGATTCGTGCGCGTCTGTCTTGCAAATCCAGAGAGTCGTCGCGATGCCCCGAAAACCTTCCAACCAGCCCAACGACGTTGAACTGGCAATCCTCCGTGTCTTGTGGGGTCGTGGCCCCAGCACGGTCCGCGAAGTCCACGACGCGCTCAAGGGCAGCCGCGACACCGGGTACACCAGCACGCTCAAGATGATGCAGGTCATGCTCGACAAGGGCCTGCTG
>DASXMX010000155.1:0-6406 GCA_036495445.1 Tepidisphaeraceae bacterium | reverse complement strand
CCCGACAAAAAAAGCTCCGCAGGCGGTTAGCCGACGGAGCACTCTTGGCTCGGTTTTATCGTCCCTGACTGTCATCGGCAGGGAACTTCATCTAACGAAAATGATCCTAGCCCGGGATTTCCGGAATTCAAGGGAATTTTGTGCCGACTCGAACGTTTTTCTCAATTCCCCTCCACTGGTTGCCGGCTCCCGTTCAGTTCGATTCGCCGACGTCGAGCCTGTACTTTCGCATTTTCTTGTACAGCGTGGTGCGGTTGATGTCCAGCTCGGTTGCGGTTGATTGCCGGTTCCAAGCGTTGCGCCGAAGCGCCGCCTCGATGATCCGCCGCTCGGGACCCTCCAAGGCAATGTCCAGCGGGAGCGGACGATCGTCAGCGTCCTCACCGTTTGCGACGACCACGGTTGGTTTGGTGTGGATCGCCAGGATCGGCTCAGGGAGGTCTTCCGCATCGATCTGCGGCTTGCGACAGAGGACCACCGCCCGCTCAACCGCATTCTCAAGTTCGCGCACGTTCCCGGGCCATTCGTACCGCTGCATTGCGCCCAACGCCGCGGTGGTGAACCCGAGGATCTCCCGGCCCAGTTCCCTGCTGAAATGCCGCAGGAAATGCCCCGCAAGCAGGGCCACGTCCCCCGGCCGCTCGCGCAAAGCAGGCAGGCGGATGTTCACCACGTTAATCCGGTAGTAGAGGTCCTGGCGGAACTGCTGCTGGGCGACCGATGCCGCGAGATCCACGTTGCTCGCCAGGATCACGCGGACGTCGGCCGTGCGCGTTTCGCTGCTGCCCAGCGGCTCGTAGGCCCGCTCCTGCAGGACGCGCAGCAGCTTCACCTGCATGGCGGGCGACGCGGAGTTGATCTCGTCGAGGAAGAGCGTGCCCGCATCGGCCGCCGCGAAGCGGCCCGGCTTGTCGCCGGTCGCGCCGGTGAACGCGCCCTTCACGTGGCCGAACAGTTCCGATTCCAGCAGCGTCTCCGGCAGCGCGCCGCAGCTCACCTCGACGAACGGCTTGTCCCGCCGGGGCGAGCGGTGGTGGATCGCCCGGGCCAGCAGCGACTTGCCCGTCCCGCTCTCACCGGTCATCAGCACGGTCGTGCGGCTGTCCGCCACCGCGTCGATCAGGTCGAAGATCTTGAGCATCTTGTGATCGTGCCCGATCACGTTCTCCAGCCCGAACCGCAGGTCGAGCTGCTGCTTGAGCGACTGGTTCTCAAACAGCAATGACTGCTGCCTGGCCGCCTTCTCGACGACGACGCGGATCTCCTCGTCGACGATCGGCTTGGTCAGGTAATCGAACGCGCCGGTCTTCGTCGCCTCGACGGCCCCTTCGATCGACCCGTAGCTGGTGATGACGATCGTGACGACATGGGCGAACCGACGCCGCAGGTCGCGGAGGAACTCGGCCGGCTTGATGCCGGGCATGTTGATGTCCGCCAGCAGCAGCTCGGCCTGCCCGGCTTCGAGGATCGCGATCGCGTCCTCCGCCCGGTCGGTCGTGCGCACTTCGTAACCGTCCCGGCGGAGGAACTGGGCCAGGGACTGGAGGATGATCCGATCCTCGTCGAGGATCAGGACCCGGGGCTTAATCGGGGTATTGGCCTGAAGCATGGCGCGGGCTCGCTCGCACGTCCGAGAACCTGGTGCCGGAAGGCAACGTCCGGCGTTCACTTCTTACATCGGCGCGCCGGCGTGTTTCTCGCAAGCATCACGGGTGATCGCCAGTGGTTTTCTTGGCGAGTTCCGCCCGCGGATTACCGGACCTCTTGACAACCGATTACATCTGTAATAGATTACGCCCGTAATCATGCCGAAGACGCCCGCGATTTCCGACGCCGAATGGGACGTGATGCAGGCCCTCTGGGACGAGTCGCCGCTGACGGCCAACGATGTCGTCGAGCGCGTGGCGGAAAAGAAGGGATGGAACCCGCGGACCGTCAAGACGCTGCTCAACCGGCTGGTCAAGAAGGGCGCCCTCGGGTTCGAGGCTGAGGGGAAGCGTTACCGCTACCGGCCGCGGGTCACGCGCGAAGAGTGCGTCCGGCGGGAAAGCCGCTCGTTCCTGTCGCGCGTGTTCGGCGGCGCGGCCGGGCCGATGCTGGCGCAGTTCGTCAGGGAAGCGCCCCTCACGCCGGACGAGATCCGACAGCTCCGCGAAATCCTCGATCGCCGCCAGCAGAAAGGAAAGCAGCCATGAATTCTGCCATTCCATTGGATGCAGTCATCATGCCGTTTCTGGGCTGGCTGTTGCGCACGAGCGCCGGGGCCGCTGCCGTCGCCGGGCTGGTGCTGCTCGTCCAGTTCCTCTTCGCCCGCTGGCTGACGCCGGCCTGGCGGTACCGGCTCTGGGGGCTGGTCGTCCTCCGGCTGTTGTTGCCGATCGTCCCGCCGAGTGCCACGAGCGTCTGGAACGTCGAGCGATGGGCGCCCGCCACCCAGGCGATGTTTCAGACTGTGGGCGAACGATCCAACCTCAGGCCAGCGGCGGTGTCGGGATCCGACGCTCTGCCCTCGAACCGTACGGCATCGGCCGGCGTGGTCGTGAAATACGGGCCCGTCCCGAGACGACTTCCGACGTCGGAGCGGCCGGTTCAAAGCGCGCGGGACTTGCGGGAGGGCCGGGCGAGCGCGCTACCGGCACTCGTGATGGCGATTTGGCTTGCTGTCGCCGCATGTCTCCTGGCCCGTTTGGTGGCCTCCAATGTCATCCTCATCCGCCGTCTCCGCCGCGCAACACCCGTGACGGATCCGCACGTGCTGGCCCACTTTGAGTGCTGTTGCCGCGAGGCCGGCGTTTCCCGCCGGCCAATCCTGTGCGTCTCCGATGTGGTTCGTGTCCCCGCGGCGGCGGGCCTTTGGCGACCGCGAATCTTGCTGCCGCCCGGAATGCTCGCGCAGCTCTCCCCTGAAGAGATGCGCGCCATCGTGCTGCACGAATTGGCCCACGTCCGCTGCCACGACGTGGCGATCAACGGGTTGGTCGCCCTCCTTCAGGCAGTCCACTGGTTCAATCCGATCCTGTGGCTCGCGTTCACCCGGCTCCGCACGGACCGCGAAGCGGTGCGCGACGCGATGGTCCTGCGGCTCATGGCCGGCGCCGAACCGGCTGACGCAGCCGACGCCTATGGGCGGACGTTGCTGAAGATCACCGAGTGGCTCGCGCCGCGGAGCGAACGCGCCGGCTTCGTGGCTGGTGTCGCGGGCCTCTTCGGCCCGCGAGCCGTGGTTCTTCCCAGCTTGTTCGGCCACCGGTCAGGATTACAACGGAGGCTCCAGATGATCGGCCGATACCCGCTCGGCGCTCGTCGTGGCTCATTGCTTGGACCCGCCTTGGCGATCGTGCTCGCCGCCGCGGCCCTCACCCGCGCGACGGACCCGCCCGCAGCCGAGCCCCGGCCGTCGCCTGCGAGCGCGCCCGCCGCCCCAGCGATGCCGCCCGCAAAGCCGCAGGCGCCTGAGCAGAACGTGCCGTTGGAGCAAGCGGTCCCGCCGGAGTTGCAGCGGAAGCTCGATCGGATCTTGCCCGAATTGTCGTTCGACACCGTCCTTCTTGATGACATCGTCGACTTCCTTCGCGACGTCTCCGGCGCAAAGATCGTCGTGAACTGGAAGGCGTTGAAGGCGGCCGGGATAAACCAGTCGACGATGGTGACGGTGCGTTTGAAGAACGTCAGATTCTCTAAGGCGCTGAGCATCATCCTTGATGCCGCCAGCGGCGGCCATAAGCCGAGGCTCGGGTACAGGGTCGAGGACGGCGTCATCGTCATCTCCAGCATCGACGACCTCTCGAAGAACGTCGAGGTTCGCGTCTACGACGTGCGTGACCTGGTGGTCGACATCCCGAGCTTTGAGGATGCGCCGCAGTTGGGCAAACCCCAGATCCGCGGCGCGACCGTGCCCGCGACGACCCAACCCGCGACGCGGGAGGGCAGGAACGCGCACGATGAGGCCGTCAAGCAACTCGTGCAAACGATCGAAAGTACGGTCGCGCCTGACACTTGGAAGGACCGGGGCGGATCGGTTGCGGCACTGCGGGAACTGGAAGGTCAGCTCATCGTGACCCAGGCCCCCGAGAATCACGCCCAAATCGTTCGCCTGCTCGATCAACTGCGCGAGTCGCGCAGCCTGCAATGTGAGGTGGACGCTCGGTTCGTGTGTTGCGACGAAGCCGTTTCGAAAGCGCTACTGGCCAAGTGGCAGAAGCTCGCCGCTCCCGCAACGTTGCCTGCCGACGCCGGTGCGAAAGAACCGCGCGGCTCGGGCATGGTGGCGTTCCTCCTCGATGACGCACAGCGAGGTGAGTTCCTGCGCACCAGCCAGAACAAGCCGGGAGCTTCGGTCACCGCCGCCCCAAAGATTGTGCTGTTCAACGGCCAGCGGGCATATGTCATGGTCGCAACGAGCACGAGCTATGTCAGCGCATACGCCGCCAACAACACGGCAGACGGGCGGACCCGCTACGATCCGGTCACGGCGGTCGTGCAATACGGGACGGTGCTCGACGTCCAGGCGACGATCAACGCCGACCGAACTGCGGCCACCCTGTTTCTGCATCCGCAACTCGCCGCGCTGTTCGGAATGAAATCGGTCCCCTGGCCCGGACGTCCCGCCGGATCGAACCTGACGGTGCAGGAGCCTCAAATCCGGACCGCCGAGGTGAGCACCACGGTTAACGTTCCCGTCGGCCGGACGCTCGTCCTCGGCGGATTGTCAGACCCGCGCGTCACCGGTGCGCCCGGTGCCGAAACCCGGCCGGGCCAGCCGCAGAAAAGCCTGTTCCTCCTCGTCAAACCAAAGCTGATCCTTGGGCCGCCAGCCCCGACGACGTCCGCTCCGTTGAAAACCAGCCGGCTCCGCGTGCCCCAGCCCTAAAAGCGGCTTAGGAGCTTCCGTGGCGCGGGCGCCTCCCCCGCGCAGCACTGCGTAAGCGCATGAGCGAGACGCACATGCCACGGCTGTTGGTTCTGAACTGCTCGTTTTCCCTCCTCTGGTACTCCGGGGGAGGGTAGGGTGGGGGCTTTTCTGGCTTTCTCCGCCCACGCCGCTTCCCAACACGCCCCCTCCCCAACCCTCCCCCGGACTACCGGGGGAGGGAGGAAAAAAGGGCGAACAAGCGACCACCCTGCGGCCATGCCTTTCGCCCGACGCGCGCTGTGGACCGGCGCGAAATCACGGATATTCTTGTGCGTGCGATCGACCAGCCAACCACAAGGGAGACAGAGCATGCGCGTCGGAGTTCCGAAGGAGATCAAGAGCGACGAATATCGGGTCGGGATGATGCCGGTGGGGGCGGAGGCGTTGCGGCGGGCGGGGCACGAGGTGTTCATCGAGACGCACGCCGGGTTCGGCAGCGGGTTTTCCGATGAGGATTACGTGGCGGCGGGGGCGACGATCCTGCCGTCGGCGAAGGAGGTGTTCGACACGGCGGAGATGATCGTCAAGGTGAAGGAGCCGCAGGCGCCCGAGATCGCGCTCTTCAAGCCGGGGCAGATCGTCTTCACTTACTTCCACTTCGCGGCGGCGCCGGAGATGGCGCAGGGGTGTTTGGAGAGCGAGATCGTGGCGATCGCGTACGAGACGATCAAGGACCGCCAGGGCCGCCTGCCGTGCCTGACGCCGATGAGCGAGATCGCCGGCAAGATGAGCATCCAGGAGGGGGCGAAGTACCTGGAGCGGCCGATGATGGGCCGCGGCATCCTGCTGGGCGGCGTGCCGGGCGTGGCACCGGCGAAGGTCGTCGTGCTGGGGGCGGGCATCGTCGGCACCAACGCGGCCAAGGTGGCCGCCGGGCTTGGCGCCGACGTCGTGCTGATGGACATCAACCTCGAGCGGCTGCGTTACCTCGACGACGTGATGCCCAAGAACGTCAAGACGATCTTCAGCGACATCCACACCGTCCGCGAGCACCTGCGACAGGCAGACCTGGTCGTCGGCGCGGTGCTGATCCCCGGCGCCAAGGCGCCGCGGCTGGTCACCCGCAAGGACCTGGCCGACATGAAAAACGGCAGCGTGATCGTCGACGTGGCGATCGACCAGGGCGGCTGCGTCGAGACCGCCCGCCCAACGACGCACCAGAACCCGACGTACGTCGTCGAGGGCGTCGTGCATTATTGCGTGACGAACATGCCGGGCGCGGTGGGGCGGACGAGCACGATCGCGCTGTGCAACGCGACGCTGCCGTACGCGATCAAAATTGCGAACAAGGGGTACGAGAAGGCCGCGGCCGAGGACCCGGGGCTGGGCGAGGGAATCAACCTCGTCCGCGGCCGGGTGACCAACCCGGCGGTCGCCGAGTCGCTCCACATGCAGTTCCAGCCGCTGCCGGCGAAGGGGGCGGCGTGAAGCACCTCCCCTCCCATTGGCTTGGTCGGCGAATGTGACGACGGTTGGGAGGGCGAGGCTCCCGCC